>DATCYH010000713.1:0-7940 GCA_036570405.1 Nocardioides sp. | reverse complement strand
GAGGCCGACGAGCACGTGGTCGCGGTGTGGGCCGAGGGCGACCGGGAGGCGCACACCGAACGGGGCATCGACCAGCGCGCCTTCCTCGACCACATCGCCGCTGCCCGCGCCGAGCTCGACGACGCCTGGCGTCCCGTGCTGGTCGCCTTCGCCGACCTGGCACGCGGGCGTACGGCGGCCACCGCCCCCGGGGTGCGAACACGATGACCTCGCGGCCGATCGCCAGGGGCGAGTTCATCCGTCAGGGCTTCCTGGACGGGGAGACCGCGGCGGAGAACCTGCAGCGCATCGGCTCGAGTGGCCCGGAGCTGATCGCGCTGATCGCCAGGACGGCCGACCCCGACGACGCGCTGCGTGGGCTGGCAGACCTGGCCGACGAGGTGGAGGACCGCGAGGCATTCCTCACCGAGTTGGCCGAGGACGAGGGCACCGCCATGCGGCTGCTCAGCGTCCTGGGTGCCAGCGAAGCGCTCAGCGATCACCTGCTGCGTCACCCGCAGCACTGGCGCGAACTGACCGATCCGACGCTGGGCAACACCAGACCCGCCGGGTACGCCGTACGCGCGGACCTGCTGGAGGCCGTCGGCGCCGACCCCCTCGCGCGCTGCCCGGTCGCAGCCATGCCCGACAGCGAGGCGGTGGACGCACTGCGGGTGGAATATCGCCGGATCCTGCTGCGCCTGGCCTCGCGCGACCTGGCCCACGGCGTCGGGGTCGACGACGTAGCCGCGGAGATCTCTGACCTGGCCGCCGGGACCCTCGAAGCAGCCCTGGCCATCGCGCGGGCCAGGGTCGGGGAGTCGGCCGCGAATGCGCGGCTCGCGGTGATTGCGATGGGCAAGTGCGGCGGCCACGAGCTCAACTACATCAGTGACGTCGACGTGATCTTCGTGCATGCCCCGGCGGGGGAGGCGAGCGACAACGAGGCGACCCGCGCCGCCACCCAGCTCGCCTCGCAGCTGATGCAGATCTGCTCCGACCACACCGGCGAGGGGACCATCTGGCCGGTCGATGCCAACCTTCGGCCCGAGGGCAAGACCGGGCCGCTGGTGCGGACGATTGCCAGCCACGAGGGCTACTACGGTCGCTGGGCGAAGACGTGGGAGTTCCAGGCCCTGCTCAAGGCCCGGCCGGTTGCCGGCGACATGGAGCTCGGTGCCGACTACATGGCGATGATCGCGCCGCTGGTCTGGTCCGCGGCCAGCCGCGACGGCTTCGTCGAGGACGTCCAGGCGATGCGCCGCCGGGTGCTCGACCACATCCCCTCCGATCAGGCCGAGCGTCAACTCAAGCTCGGTTCGGGCGGACTGCGCGACGTCGAGTTCGCCGTACAGCTGCTGCAGATGGTGCACGGCCGGGTGGACGAGCGTCTCCGTGCTTCCACGACATTGAGCGCTCTTGCCGACCTGACCCGTGGTGGCTACATCGGGCGCGAGGACGGCCAGGCGATGCACGAGGCCTACGCCTTCCTGCGCACCCTCGAGCACCGGATCCAGCTGCACCAGCTCCGCCGCACCCACGTGCTCCCCGACGACGAGCACGAGCTGCGCCGGCTGGGCCGCTCGATCGGGCTGCTGCGTGACCCGGTCCGTGAGCTGGACAACTGGTGGAAGCACCATCGCCGCGAGGTCCGCCGCCTGCACGAGAAGCTTTTCTACCGGCCCCTGCTCAGCGCCGTGGCCAAGCTCCCCGGCGAGGAGGCTCGGCTGTCCACCGATGCGGCCAAGCAGCGGATGTCGGCGCTCGGCTACATGGACCCCTCAGCGGCGCTGCGGCACCTGGAATATCTCACCACCGGCGTCTCGCGGACGGCCGCGATCCAGAAGCAACTGTTGCCGGCGATGCTCGAGTGGTTCGCCGATGCCCCCGATCCGGACGCGGGCCTGTTCGGGTTCCGGCGGATCAGCGAGACCCTGGGCTCCACCCACTGGTACCTGTCAATGCTCCGCGACGAGGGCGAGGTCGCCCAGACGATGGCCCGGGTGCTGGCCACCTCGCGCTATGCCACCGATCTGCTCGAGCGTGAGCCCACCGGCGTCCGGATCCTCGGGGCCGACCTGGCCCCGCTCGGATCGGAGGCGTTGACCAAGGAGATGCTCGCCTCGGCAGGCCGTCAGGGTGCACCGGACGCCAAGGCCCTGGCGATCCGGGCGATCCGGCGTCGTGAGTTGCTCCGGGTGGCGACGGGTGAGCTCACCGGCGACCTGGACGTCGTCCGAGTGGGCGAGGGGCTGACCAATCTCACCGACGCCACCTTGGAGGCCACCCTCTCGGTGGCGCACACGTCGGTGTGTGCGCAACGAAAGATCGACGAGCCGCTGAGCCGCATCGCGATCGTGGGGATGGGGCGCTACGGCGGGTTCGAGTTGTCCTATGGCAGCGACGCCGACGTGATGTTCGTGCACGCCCCGCTGGAGGGGGTCGAGCCGCAGAAGGCCGCCACCTATGCCCAGGCCGTGGCCAACGAGCTGCGCCGGATGCTGGCACTGCCGGCCTCCGACCCGCCGCTCGAGGTGGACGCCGACCTGCGCCCCGAGGGCAAGCAGGGCCCGTTGGTGCGCACCTTGGAGTCCTACACCGGGTACTACGCCAAGTGGTCGAGCGTGTGGGAGTTCCAGGCTCTGCTGCGCGCCGATGCCGTGGTCGGCGACCTGGCGCTGCGGGAGAAGTTCACGGAGCTGATCAACCCGCTTCGGTTCCCCGAGGAGGGGATCTCGGCCGACGACGTGATCGAGGTACGCCGGATCAAGGCGCGCGTCGATGACGAGCGGTTGCCACGTGGTGCCGACCCGAACACCCACCTCAAGCTCGGCCGCGGTGGGCTGGCCGACATCGAGTGGACCGTGCAGCTGCTGCAGATGCAGCATGCCGGCACGCACGAGTCCCTGCAGACGCCGCGCACCCTCAACGCGATTCGGGCCGCACGGGACGTGGAGCTGCTCACGGAGGAGGATGCCGACTCGTTGACCGAGGCGTGGCGCCTGGTCTCGTCGATGCGCAACGCGATCACCCTGGTCCGGGGCAAGCCGTCGGACCAGGTCCCGCGCGACAGCCGCGAGCGCGCAGCGGTGGCCTCGGTGCTCGGCTATGACGCGGGGGAGTCGGACGCGATGGTCAACGACTACATGCGCACCACCAGGCACGCGCACGCGGTGGTCGAGCGAGTCTTCTGGTCCTGAGCGCGGGATTGCGCTGCAGGTGCCCGTGAGAGACTGCGCGGGTGGACACGAGGGCGACGCCGGGGCTGCGGCTGATCCGCGCGGCCGTGCTCGCCTTCATCGCCCTGAGCACCGGTGCCGTCGCGCACGTCACTGCAGAGGGCCGTCTTCCCTCGGTGGTCGCCATGGCGGTGCTCCTCGTCGCCTGCACCGCGGCGATGGCGATGTTCCTCGCCCGGCCCGCGACCCGCGTCCGGATCGTGGCGCTGACGGTGGGTGGCCAGGTCGTCGTGCACATGCTGCTCTCGCTCACCGCCGGTCACAGCACGGACACGACGGTCGCCAGCACCCCGAGGCCGGCCCCGACCCCGATCGATCCGACGGCCAGCGGCAGCGTGATGGACGCCTACAACGCCTCCCGGCCACAGGTCGAGGCGGACTTCGCGGTGCCGCAGACGCTCACCCACCTGATCAGCGACCTGACCTCCGCAGCGCACGCGCCGATGATGGTGCTCCACCTCGTCGCTGCCGTCCTGGTCGGGCTCTGGCTCGCCGGGGGTGAACGTGCCCTGTGGACCCTGGTCGCGCTCGCTGCCACCGTGCTCATCCCGGTTCTGCGCCTGGCAGCGCTCCCTCAGTCCCCGCCCCCGGTGCCGAGCCGGGCCCGGGAGCAGTCCGCTCCACGTCACCTGGTCACGCTGGCGCGCTGCGTCGTACGCCGTGGACCGCCGGCTCTCCTCCCGGCCTGATCCACTTCCCTCGCCGCCCCGACGGCGGGCACCAGCGTCGCTGACGCCTGCCCGAGCGCCGGGAGCCTGCGGCGTACGCCCGTGTCCCGAGGAGAGACATGACCCTGCTCGACAAGCCTTCACCTGCCGTCACGATGACGGCACCAACGAACCGAACCTCACGTGCCGGCTGGTTCCGCGCCTTCTGGCGCTGGCACTTCTATGCAAGCTTCGCGGTGGTGCCGATCCTGCTGGTGCTCTCGGTCACCGGCCTGATCTATCTGCTCCGCTTCCAGATCGAACCGTTGCTCAATGCCGACGTGATGACGGTGGAACAACCCGCCGACATGGACTTCACCCAGCCCTACTCGGTCCAGCTGGCCGCCGTGGAGCGGGCCCATCCCGACGCGACCATCGTGTCGATGACCGAGCCAATTGAGGAGGGCAGGAGCACCAGCTTCTCCATCCTCACCGCCGACGGGGAGCCCCGTGACGTCTACGTGAATCCCTGGGGCGGTGAGGTGCTGGGTGACCTCAACCCGGACACCACGCTGAGTGGCACGGCCGTGCGCCTGCACGCGGACCTGATGTCCGGAGTCTTCGGGGACCGACTGATCGAGTTGGCGATCTGCTGGGCGATCGTGATGGCGCTCACCGGCTACTACCTGTTCTGGAGGATGCGTGGCGCCCGGAGGCGGAAGCCGAAGGCGCTCCGCTCCACGCACGGCCGAATCGGCGCCTTCGTCGGGATCGGGCTGCTCCTGCTGATCGTCTCCGGGCTGCCCTGGACCGGCGTGTGGGGGGAGAAGGTCCAGAGCCTGGCCACGGATCGCGACATCTCGTTGTGGAGCACCGACCCCGGCGCGGTCTCCAACCCGACCTCGACCCTGGACGAGTCATTGCCGCACTCGCACGCGGTGCCGTGGGCCCAGGGCAAGAAGGAGGTGCCCAGATCCGGTGGCGGACCGGGCACCGAGGGGCACGAGGGCCGCAGCGTCGCCACCATCGACACCGCGTTCGCCGTCGCCGAGAAGGAGGGCCTGCGGCACCCGATGACCGTGGCACTGCCGAACACCGAAGACGGCGTCTACTCGGTGATCGGCTATGCCTTCGACGCCCCGTCGGATGAGAAGACCGTCCACGTCGGGCGCTTCGGTGGCGAGGTGGTCTCGACCTACGGCTATGCCGACTATCCAGGCCTGGCCAAGGTCGTCGCGCAAGGCATCGGGATCCACGAAGGACGCAGCCTCGGACTGTTCAGCTTCTGGTTCGCGGTGCTGATGTGCCTGGCGATCATCGCCTCGTGCATCACCGGACCGCTGATGTGGTGGCGGCGCCGACCGGACCGATCCTTGGGCGCGCCCCGCGGTCGGATGCCGGTGGCGAGCAGCCCGTTCCTCCTCGTCGCGCTCGTTGCCCTCGGCCTGTTCCTGCCGCTCTTCGGTCTCTCACTGCTGATCATCCTGGCCCTCGACCAGCTCGTCGTACGCCGCGTCCCGGCACTGGCTCGCTTCTTCAACGCCGGCTGAGCGCCGGTCCACCTCCTCGACACGAAGGACCACTGACATGTTGAACACCCATCGCACCGTTGCCCGCGCAGCGCTGATCCCCGTCGTGGGCGCGAGCATCCTCCTCGGCGCCGGCTCGGCCTCGGCCCACGTGAGCGTGAGCGCCAGCTCGACCGCCGCCGGATCCTCCTCGATCCTCACCTTCTCCGTCGGCCACGGCTGCGACGGTTCGGCGACCACCCGGATCGCGATCCAGTTGCCCGCAGAGATCGTCTCGGTGACCCCGACGCGCCAGCCGTTCTATTCGGTGGAGAAGAAGATGGAGAAGCTGTCCGAGCCGATCACCGACGCGCACGGCAACGAGATCACTGAACGGGTCGCCCAGGTCGTCTACACCGCGCGGACGCCACTGCCTGAGGGTCAGCGCGACACCTTCGACCTCGCGGTCACCCTGCCCGAGGAGAAGGGGGAGACGATTGCCTTCCCGACGATCCAGACGTGCGAGAAGGGTGAGACGGCCTGGACCGAACTGGCCCCGGACGGAACGGACGGGCACGACCTCGAGACTCCGGCGCCGTCGATGAGGCTGACTGCCGCGCAGACCGATGACGGGCATGGACACGGTGACGGAGACGCCAACGGGCATGGAAACGATGCTGCTCCGAGCGCCGGTTCTGGTGGGTCGGAGGATCGCGGCGACAACAGTGCGCTGGCGATCTCCGCACTGGTCGCCGGGCTGCTCGGTCTGCTGGCCGGCGGCGTGGCCCTGGCTCGCACCCGCAAGTGAACGCGGCAGTTCACTGGGCGCGGGCAGCGTGCGCCCACCTTGCCCGGCTGTGCGCAGCGGCGGCCGTCGTGCTGTGCGCGGCGGGGGCAGTCGTGCTCACCAGTGCGGGCTCGGCATCCGCCCACGCACAACTGGTCTCCAGCACCCCCGGTGAGGGAGCAGTGGTCGCGACCGCGCCCACGGCGATCACCCTGGAGTTCAACGAGCGGATCGAGGCTCGCGCCGACGGCACCAGGATCTTCACCGGCGACGGCGTCGAGATCCCGGCGAGGGTGAGGTCCGCGGACCGGACCGCGACGATCACTCCCGCCGAGGCCCTGCCAGAAGGGACCGTGGTGCTCAGCTGGGCCGCGGTCTCCGCGGACGGCCACGCCATCAACGGCTCGATCACCTTCGCGGTCGGGGCACCGACCCCCGGCAACGTGGCCAACGATGCCCTTCGAGGAGCCGGTCGCGACCGGGATCGGTCCAGTCCGCTGGATCCTCACGGGCACCGCGATGCTCTCGGTCGTCGTCATCGTGGCCGGAATCGGACTCAACCGCCCACGCCTGGTGGAGGCCAGCTTTCCCATCGGGGTGGTCACCACCGTTGGCGCAGCTCTGTTCGCGGCCCTGGACCGCAACGCTCGCGGCTGGGAAGGACTGCGTGACTGGGGTGAATGGGTCGACGGCTGGCTGAGCTGGAGAGGGTTGCTCCTGGCCGTGGGCGTCCTCGTGGCAGCAGGTGCGGTGGCGTCGGTGCGGGCCGCCCGCCGGCTTCCGGCGCTGGTGGCGGGGGTGCTGTTGATCGGCTTGGTGCCGGTGGTCTGGGCGGTTGCCGGACCCACCCCGGCGCCGTCGACCGCACAGCCGGCCGGGGAACCGGTGGCCGAGGTCGATGTTGGCGGGCACACCGTCCGCGTCGAGTTCGCCAGCGTCAGCGTGGGCACCACCGAGGTCACGCTGAGCCTGTTCGAGGACGGCGACCCGGTGGCGGCGTACGCCGTCCCGCGCCTGGCCGTGCGCACCGACGGCCTGGTGTTGGGTGATGTCGCGCTCGAGGAAGTGGCAGGGGTGTACCGCGGGCGGGTCACCGTCCCGCAGCCGGGGGAGTGGACGGTCGAGGTCAGTGTGCGGATCGACGAGTTCAGCAACCCGGTGGTGGAGCTGCCGTTCCGGTTCGGGTCGCGAGCGCCTGCGGCGTCGGGAGCTCACTGAGCCCGACCACATCCCTGTCCTTGGGGCGGAATCCCCACTAGCGTGGCGAGCATGACTGACTCACACACCACAGACCGCTCCAAGTCCAAGGGCACCGAGCTGCTGCGCCTGCACCAGGACACGACCCTGCTGACGGTGGTGAACGTGTGGGACGTGATCAGTGCGAAGGTCGTGGCCGAGACGCCGGGCACGACCGCGCTCGCCACGGCAAGCCACTCGATCGCGGCCTCGCGGGGCTACGAGGACGGCGAGAACATCCCGGTCGACGAGATGATCGCGGAGGTCGCCCGGATCGCTGCGGCCGTGGACCTCCCGGTCTCCGCGGACCTCGAAGGAGGGTATGGCGACCCGGCCGGCACGATCCGCAAGGCGATCGACGTTGGCATCGTCGGCGCCAACATCGAGGACCAGATGCGCCCGCTCGCCGAGGCGGCCGGCAACGTCGAGGCGATGATGAAGGTGGCCTCGGACGCCGGGATCGACTTCGTCCTCAACGCCCGCACCGATGCGTTCGTCAAGGCCGGAGCAGCGCGCAAGGCCGGGGCGAGGCAGCGCGCCGACG
>DATCYH010000712.1:0-2035 GCA_036570405.1 Nocardioides sp. | reverse complement strand
TCCGGCTCACCGCCGCAGGTGCCCTGGCCAAGTCGTCCAACCTGGGCACCATCCTGGTTGCCGACGAGTTCAGCAACGACGAGCTGCACGGATATCTCGAGAAGTTCGGCATCGGCGAGAAGACCGCGATGGGCATCCGCGGCGAAGCAGCCGGTGTGCTGCCCCCGGCGGAGTCGTGGTCTGACCTGAGCCGTGCCACGATCGCCTTCGGGCAGGGCCTGTCGGTCAACGCGTTCCAGATGACGGCCGCACTCAACACCGTCGCCAACGACGGCGTACGGATCTCACCCAACGTGATCCGCGGCTCGGCCACCACCGATTCCGGCCAGGAGGTCGGCACCGACCACACCACGTCCGCCCGGGTGATCAGCGAAGAGGCCGCGCGTCAGACGGCCGAGATGATGGAGCTGGTGACCGACCCCGAGGACGGGATCGCCAAGGGAACGGCGATCCCCGGCTATCGGGTGGCCGGCAAGACCGGCACCGCGCAGCGGGTCGGCAAGGAGTGCGGCTGCTATGACGGCACCTTCACCATCTCCTTCGGTGGCTTCGCGCCCGCGGACGACCCGCGCTTCACCGTCTACGTGATGATCCAGGACCCGAAGGGTGGCCAGGGCGGTGGCACCGGGGCCGGCCCGGTCTTCAAGAAGGTGATGACCTACCTGCTCCGCAAGTACGCCGTCCCGCCGACCGGCGAGAAGGCGGCTAGCCTCCCTGTCGAGTGGTGAGAAGACCCGGAACCGTGCCGCGTCGCGATAGCCTCGCGCCGTGGTGAGCAACGAGGCACTCAAGGCATCCCGACCGACCCGAGGATCTGCGACCCCACTGACGGTCGTGGCAGGCTGGCTGGACGTGGCCCTCGGCTCCACCGGGGCCCAGGACTGCCAGGTCACCGGTCTCTCGCTGAGCTCGCAACGCGTGCTGCCCGGAGACCTGTACGCCGCCCTTCCCGGCGCCCGCGTGCACGGGGCGACGTACGCCCCGCAGGCAGTGGCGGCGGGAGCCGTGGCCATCCTCACCGATGCCGCTGGACGCGAGCTCCTCAGCGAGGTGGACGTGCCCGTCCTGGTCGTCGGATCGCCCCGGGGCGTCCTCGGTTCACTGGCCGCCAAGATCCATGGCACCCCCTCGGAGTCGATGGCGATGATCGCGGTCACCGGCACACAGGGGAAGACCACCACGACCCGCCTGGCCGAGATCGCCCTGCGGGGCGCCGGCATCCCCGCCGCCGTCGTGGGCACGGTCGGGACCCGCATCAACGGCGTGGACATCGAGACCACGCTGACCACGCCCGAGGCGCCGGACCTGCACGCCATCTTCGCGCTGATGCGTGAACGAGGCGTGCAGACCTGCGCGATGGAGGTCTCCAGCCACGCACTGGTGATGGGACGCGTGGACGGGATCGTCTTCGACGTCGCGGTCTTCACGAACCTCGGCCGCGACCACCTCGACTTCCATGCCGACATCGAGGACTACTTCCGGGCCAAGGCATCGCTGTTCACCCCGGAGCGAGCCCGACTCGGCCTGGTCAACATCGACGACGAGCACGGCCGGCGCCTCCTCGACGAGGCCAGCATTCCCCTCAGGACCTTTGCCCTCGAGGACGCGACTGCCGACTGGCGCGCCCTCGACCTTGACCTTGCCGCGGACGGGTCGTCGTTCACGGTCCTGGGTCCCGGCGGTGTCGAGGTCCGCACCTCCGTGCCGATCCCGGGAGACTTCAACGTCGCCAACGCCCTGGCAGCAATCGCGGCAGCCGTCGAGGCCGGCCACGACGCCGAGACGATCGCCGCAGCGATGTCCCAGGGAACCGGGGTGCCCGGCCGGCTCGAGCAGGTCCCGGTCGACCGGGACATCACCGTGATCGTGGACTACGCGCACAAGCCTGATGCGGTCGAAGCAGCCCTGCAGACCCTGCGACCGCTGACCGACGGCCGGCTGATCGTGGTGCTCGGTGCTGGCGGCGACCGCGACACCGGCAAGCGCCCGTTGATGGGTGAGATCTCCGCTCGCCTCGCGGACCTGACCATCGTCA
>DATCYH010000711.1:0-11873 GCA_036570405.1 Nocardioides sp. | reverse complement strand
GGCTCCGCGCTCAGGATCTGCGAAGGCCGCATCGGGCCCGCGCCCGGCCCTGCGGGCGGTCGCGGCGGCCGACGGTCACCCGGAGGCTGCGTGAGGATCGGCCCACGCGGGTACCTTGCCCCCATGCGGTCCTGGCGCCTGCTCCTCCAGCGGGTCGCGATCAACGAGGTGGCCGTCGAGGTGGCCTACGCCGACGTGTTCGTCGTGCTGCGCGAGGGCGATGAGCGCCCCGGCCCCAACGACTGGGAGGCCACGGTGCGCACGTCCGACCGCCAGCACTTCCCGCCCGGCACCTACGAGCTCAGTGCCGAGACGCTCGACGACATCTCCCTAAGCGGCCACGCCGTCCTGCGCTACAGCGACGGCCACCATCACCACTTCCGTGGCGACGGCGAGCTCGGCGGCGTCGACGCTGCCGTAGCCTGACCCCGCATCCGCCCGGGTGGCGCAACTGGCAGACGCGGAGGGCTTAAACCCCTCTGGAGCCTCGGCTCCGTGCGGGTTCGAATCCCGCCCCGGGCACTGCAATCGTTGACTTTTCGCGGGTGGCTCTGATGGTCAGTCGGCCGCTTGCTCACGGATTGCTAACGGATTTGTTAGCCTGATCCGGCATGCGGGGGCACGTCGCACGACGGGGGAAGACGTGGAGCTACGTCATCGACGTGGCTCCCGACCCCGCCACGGGCCGCCGCCGACAGCGCAGCAAGGGCGGCTTCCCGACGAAGGGAGCCGCCGAGGACGCGATGCGCGAGGCCATCGCCAAGGGCTCCAGCTCGGGCAAGGGTTCCCAGCGGCTGGGCGACTACCTGGCCGAGTGGATCGTGACCGTCCGGCCCCGGCTCCGGGAGACGACCTTCAACGGCTACCAGATGGCCGTCGACCGCGTGACCGCGGGCCTCGGCGCCGTGCGGATGGATGACCTCACGCCGCTGGCCATCGAGCGCTTCTACGCCGAGCTGCTCAAGACGGGTGGTCGGCGAGAGCAGGGCCTGTCCGCCAAGTCCGTGCGCAACACCCACGTCGCGCTCCGCAAGGCGCTGGCCGACGCCGAGCGACTCGAGCTGATCGACCGCAACCCAGCCGCCCGGGCCCGTCCGCCGAGAGGCGAACGCGTCGAGATCGTCACGTGGACCTCGGCCCAGGTGGCGCAGTTCCTCCGCGGCGCGGCCGACGACCCGCTGTTCGCGCTCTGGGTATTGCTCGCCACCACCGGCCTGCGCCGCGGCGAGGCGCTCGGCCTGCGTTGGAAGGACGTCGACCTGGAGCGGGCGACGCTCTCCGTCTCGCAGACGATCACCGCGGTGCAGCACGGCGTGATCGTGTCGCCGCCGAAGAGCGACCGCAGCCGCCGCCGCTTGGGACTCGACCCCGACACCATCCGGGTCCTCACGGATCACCAACAGGCCCAGCAGCGGGACCGTGATCTGCTCGGCCTCGGCCCAGCGCCGCTCGTCTTCTGCACGCCGGAGGGTGAGCCGCTCCACCCTGATGCCGTGACTCGCCGCTTCAAGACGCTGGTGCGATGGAGCGGCCTGCCGATGCTGCGAGGTCCTCACGACCTGCGCCACACCTGGGCGTCGCTCGCCCTCGCCGCCGGCGTGCACCCCAAGGTCGTCTCCGACCGCCTCGGGCACTCGACGATCGCCATCACGATCGACACCTACTCCCACGCCATCCCAAGCCTCGACGCCGACGCAGCTGCCATCGTCGCCAGCAAGCTCTTCGGGGACAGCGACGGGTGAGCGACCCATGGCGCATCCACTTCTTCCAGAGGGATCCCAAGGACGATCCCAATCGGACCGCCCCGGCGATCGACTTCCTCGAGTCGGTCCCAATCAAGGTCCGAGCTGAGATCCACGCCGTGCTGACCGCCGTCGCCGAGGCTCCGCCGCCCGCTTTCTCCGGTGGCGGCAAGTGGGAGGCGATGCACGGCGACATGGCCGGCCTCTACGAGATCCGGGTGCAGGGCGGGGGCATGAACCACCGCGCGTTCTGCCTCCTCGAGCGTGACGCCGTCGACTTGGGTGGCTCCTCGATCGTCGTCATCGACGGCCTGTCGAAGCCCAAGCGCTCGGCCGCCAATCCGAAGGACTATCGCCGAGCCCTGCGCTACCGGTCCGAGTTCGAGTCCCGACGCACGGTGCTCGAGTAGGTCAGCTCGCCTTCGGACGTGGCGTCGGCACCAGATCGAGCTCGAGCGCATCCGCCAAGGCCGCGAGCGTGCTCGCCGTGGGGTTGGGCGACTCGATGCTGAACAGCCGCCGCACCGCTTCGGGTGCCAGATCTGCCCGCCGAGCCAGCTCCGCTTTCGAGAGCCCCAGCTCGACTCGGCGCCCGTCGAGAGCCCGCACGAGCTCATCGACCTGAGCGATCCGCCGCCGAGCCTCGTCATACGCATCCCGGTACTCAGGCTCCACAAGCTGCTCAGCGAGGTACCGCTCCGCACCGGTGGGTTGCTTACGAGCCATGAGAGCAGCGTAACGCAAACGTTACAGTAAGCCTCGCGCCAGCAGCGGTCAGGCAGAAATGCCACCAGGATCGGCCCAGAGCGACGGTTGCGCTGAGTCGGGACTCGACCGCGATGGATTGGTCGCGGTCGACCGTGCCGGGTCACGCGGCCGAGCGTGCCCCGCGGGTTCGATCGCCGGCAGGTCGAGGAGCCTCTCGAGAGCGGCGCGTGGGACTCGCAGGGTTCGCCCGAGCTCGAGGACGGGCAGTCCGCTACGGCCATTGGTGGTGCGCCACTCACGAGCGAGGGCGTAGGCCGCCGTGCGCCCGATCCGCAGGATCTTGGCAGCCTCCTCGACGGTGAAGGTGCGGGCTTCGGGGGCGAGGTCCATCGTGGGCTCCTGTGTTAGATCGTCCACCCCCACTAGGCCGCTCGGCGGGTTGACCTTTCGCGCCCGGCCTCCAACAAGCCGCACCTGCGGGAAGCCCACTCGCTGACGATCGGCGCCACCACTCGCCCTCGGCGACGGCCCCAGTGCGCCACGACCAGATCTCCCGGAAGGACAGATCCGGCGCGCACACACTTGCAGGTTCCCCTTCGGGAACCTGCGGGCATGTCATCCCCCGCCGCTCCAATGGCGGCAGCCGAGGAGAAGCAAGTGGCTGGCCTCGCCACGCGAAGGAGCTCGAGACACGACCTCCGGCACGACCCCGAACACGACCCTGGCATCGATGGCGGGCTGGCTCGTGAGCCGAACGTGGCGACACAGGGCGACACCGTCGGACCGCCGATAGCCACACCTCCTCATCCGCTGCTCGGCCAAGCCGAAAGCAAAGAGACGGTCACGCGCAGGTTTCCCGAAGGGAAACCTGCAAGTGTGCGCGCGCCGGATCTGCCCCTTTGGGACGACGGTCGTGCGCCAGAGCCGGGCTTCCGGCATGGCCGTGCCGGCGTAGGAGGCCCATCGTCGGGCCGGCCGGACGGGTGCCTGACGGCTGGCGGCCTCGGGTCGATCGAGGCCGTCGGTACTGCCACCCTAGATCGCCCGGGTGCCGGGATGGTCGAACTGGATCACCCACCCTTTGGGGGTTGCACGTCCGTGGCCAGGCCTCATCTCGATCGGTCGCCGCGCCCGCCGCAAGAGGGACGTAACGTGAGAGCACCAACGGCACAGCGGGGTGGGCAGATGGCCGAATGGCAGCGGGCACGGTTGATCCCTGTTTCGGGAATCAGCTCGGAGCAGGAAGCGGAGACTCGGGCTACTTCAGCGATGCTTGCCGTCGTCGAGGCTGTCCGCGACCTATCGAGCGCGATGTGCTCGCCGCTGGGAGCGTCTAAGGCGCAACGGGCTGAGGTTCGTTGCTACCCCGAGGTCCCTTTCAAGCTGGGCGCAGGCAAGAACGCCTCCCGACCCGACGGGCTTGTGCAGGTGTCATTCGGCAAGTCGACCTGGACTGCGCTCGTCGAGGTCAAGACTGGTACGGCGACCCTTGATGCCGAGCAGATCAATGGGTATTGGGACATCGCTCGCGAGCAGAACTTCGATGCTGTTGTGACCATTTCGAACGAGATCGCCCCGTCGAAGGAAGCGCATCCGACCGATGGGCTGAAGGTACGAGCGAACTCGAGGGTCAAGGTTCACCACTACTCATGGACTGCATTGCTCTCCATGTGTGAGGTCATCAAGGAGCATCACGGCGTTCATGATCCTGACCAGGCATGGATTCTGGGTGAGCTCATCCGGTATCTCCGCCATCCGAACTCAGGTGCCACCGCCTTCGATGACATGGGGCCCGAGTGGGTAGCCGTCCGCGACGCAGCGCGCGATCACGCTCTTCGACGGAACGACCCCGCCGCCCGGGATATCGCCCAGCGGTGGGATCAGCTCCTGCGGTTCGCCGCGCTGCGGCTTGAGGCCGACATCGGACAGCCCGTCGCTCAACAGCTCCCGAGTACACAACGGGAGGTACCGAAGCGCGTCCAGTACCTCATTGACCGGCTGACAAGCGAGGGCGTCCTCGACGGCGTTCTACGAATACCTAACACGATCGGCGATTTGGAGCTTTCAGTCGACCTACGAGCCAGACGCATCACCGCTGCCGTCGCCGTCACCGCCCCGGACGACCGGGGCGGGCGCGCCAGGTGCACATGGCTCGCCGGCCAACTCAACGGGGATGTCGATCGCCGTCTCGTCATTGAGGCCTTCGCGCGGAACGCTCGTTCAGCGACCACAGCGACGCTCGAGCAAGTTCGCGACGACAAGGACTGCCTCCTCGGCGAGGACAAGAAGGATCCCGTTCGCTTCCGGCTGTCCCTCACGCGGGAGATGGGCGTTGCCCGCAAGACGGGCCGCGCCGCGCCGGGCTTTATCGACTCGGTGTTGACACTGATCACTGACTTCTACGGCGTCGTCATCCAGAACCTCACCGCGTGGTCGCCGAAGGCGCCCAAGATCAGCCGGCCGATACCGTCACCTGAGCCGGACACGCTGACCGACGGTGACGAGCCCCCGGCTCTATCGGTGCCGGCAGACGCCCAAGCGCCTCCTGGCAGGGATCCGCTCGGCGACACGACCACCCCTGGCCCTTTCCATCGCCCTGACCCGGGCGGTCACCGAGCATGGAACTGATCCCCCTGAGAGGATGAGATGAAGCCGTCTGCGGACCCCCTGCGAGTTGGTCTCAAGATTGTCAACGGGAACGAGGATCTGGGAATCCCCACCTATTCGACGCCGGGCGCCTCCGGAATGGACCTGCGTGCAGCGCTAGCGGAACCGCTGGTGATCGGGCCAATGGAACGCGCACACGTCCCAACGGGAGTTGCAGCCGAGATTCCCTCTGGCTTCGAAGGTCAAGTACGTCCCCGGAGTGGCCTCGCGCTAGAACGAGGGGTCACGGTGTTGAATGCGCCCGGAACCATCGATTCAGACTACCGCGGCGAGATCGGTGTCATTCTCGTGAATCTGGGAATCGAGTCCACAACCATTTGCCGAGGTGACAGAATCGCTCAACTCGTGGTCAGTCCGGTGCGTCAGGTGGCGTGGCAACAGCGGTCGGATCTCAACGAGACTCATCGCGGTTCTGGGGGCTTCGGCCACACGGGCACGTGAGTCACGACTAGTTCACCCTAGGTCGATCGAGTAGAGCCAGATACGTGAAATCCCGTGGGTCGTCTCGCGTGAGTAACGACCAGCATAGGGAAAGATGATGCTCGCCTCTTTGCCCTCGCACTCTCGAAGGTAGAACAAGCCGAACCCCAAAACCTGTGGTTTGGTGCCGAGTGGACTCAGGTACAGGTTCGAAACCCCCCGACCGCTGCGTCGTTCAGCCTCGACGGCGAACGAGAGCTCCTGGGCAGTGACGAAAGGGTTGTTCGCCGGAGCGAAGATCAGATCGGCGTCGGCCGCCTCGCCTACGGCCTCGGAGGCTCGAGCTATTCGAAGCCGGCTCTCCTGGTACATGTCCGGCTGAAGTGAGGGGAGGCCAAACATGAGAAGCTTGCGTGCGTGCATCTTGCTGTCCGACACCCACTGGACCAGCTCGTGGTCGTATCCCGCCCCAATGACGAGCAGGTCACTAGTGCCGCTGTCGGCAACATGGCTTCCCTCGTAACCGGCAACCTGGCGAACCTCAAGAACTGGTCCATCGGTAAATGTTGTGTTCTCAGACTTGGCATAACGTATGGGATCGGTGTAAAGGGCTTCGAACTGATTAACACCGGCGGCCCGTAGCATTCGGACGAGCAACAGTAGATGCGGGCGCATAAATCCTGTTATGTCGACGCACAGCGAGCCAACTCCCAATGCCGACCCGGCGGCAGCGAGGTACTCTGCGAGAAAGTCCGCCTCATTCTCCGACTTTGGAGCAAAAACGGCTCCGTCCGTTGGCCACTCAGCCACGTCGAACTGATACTCGCGATGAATCAGCCAATGCTTTCGGCCCGCCCGAAGTTCGTTAAAGACGCGCAGGACGCGCTCACTGCCGTTGTAGGCGGACAGAACAGTGTCCCAGCTCTGACTGGCCAGGTCCTCGAGCGCTACGACGCGACGGTAGTGAATCGTGTAGTCAGGCACCGTCAACTCCTGGCAAAGACTCCTGCCCCGAGCCTTGCCGGCGGAATGGTGCATTGAGCCGAGAAAGTCGTGCGGCGACAACGCGGTCGTAAGCAACGTCGCCGGCGGCCAGGTCGAAGACTGCGGTCATCTCCTCGGAGGCCATGGATATCGCGCCCCGCCGGTGGATAGGCAGATCCCACCTCGGACACAACATCGGGTGCAGCTGAAACTTCGCGTCAACCTGATCCGTGTTCCGCTCCCGCTGGCCCGCACCAATCGATAGGAGGAGCGACCACTCGACGGCGGCCTGCACCGTAGCTCGGGCCGGTGGTGTGGTCCGCGAGAGGTCGGCGCTGAAGGCCGCTAGCGAACTTTCGGATGGCTTGTCCGAGAAGCGCATTCGCCTCAGCATGTTTCCAAGCCGGGAGATCCCATCGCGCACGTCATCACGCACATCGCCGGCAAGCTGGGCATCGTTGAAGAACCAGTTTGCCGCCTCGCGAACCCCCTCCTGCTGAGCTCGAACGCTCAGCGGGCCATCTACGAAGGGGCGTTCGCCGTTGAACGAGGCCCAGCGGTAGACATCCTTCAGAATGATCAGCAGGTTGCGCAAGAGCCCACCGGACATGTCGACAAACGAGTCCAAGCCGATATATCTCTGAGGAAGATGAAAGTCGCGAAGCATCTGTGCAATCAGGTCTCCACGGAAATGCCGCATAACCTTCGCGTGCTGGGTAGCGGCGCTCTGAGAGTTGATGTACTCCTGGGCGTCTGCCGCCACCCTGCGTGATGCCTCAGGAAGGTCGAGACCGTCACTCCACGCCCGATACACGAGGAAGCAGTTGACCTTCTCAACCAGCGGATGCGCGGGTGTCTCGATGAGGGCCATGACCTCCGCAACCTGTTGAGCTGAGGTCACCCCAGGTGCAGTCCCTTGTCGTGAGGCCTCGCTCAGTTGCCCTCGAAGCCGACGAAGGTGTGGTCCCTCCCCGTCTCGCAGGGCGAACTCGGTCTCACGGTCACCGAGAGCCGACCGCGGGATCTCCTCGAAAAAGTCCGATATCCTGATAGCGAGGGCTCCTTGTGATTCCCCCGAGTATCCGTATTCCCGCAACCGCTGAGCGATCACCCGCCGCGCGAACTGCCCATACTGATCACGCTCGGTGAAGTACAGACTGTCGAGCCGGAGCCATTCGAATTCGGACCCCTCCTTATTCTCCTCACCTGCGCTGTAGGTTTCGAGAGTCTTGATGCCGTAGAGCCGTGATCCGATGAAGAAGCTAGTGGGCCCGTCCTTTTCGCGGACGAGTGTGTTGATATATCGCTGTTGATCGACGGTTAGATTCTCGAACTCATCGAGTAGGTACAGGATCTGGATGCCATCGAGCGGGCGCCAGATGCGAGCTGCGATCGATGGGAGACCGAAGACGAGCCGTCCACGCGTTGCTCGGATGTTCGCGTCCAATGTCTGGCTCAGCGCAGCGTTGTTGATTGCGGCGTCCAGATCCCGCTGCCAGTGTCTGAGCAAGGCCGACAGCTCAGAAATTGATTGGGGCTGGAGAAAGTCCACCCGATCGAACAGTGCGACCGCCTCATGAGCGATTGCGCGCGACCAGGCGTCACCATTCTCGCTGCGCGATGCGAGATCGTCATAGACCGCAAGGGTCAACTGAGCGAGCCAAAGGTCCATGTAGTGGTTGAACACATCATCCCAAACCTCGGGAGGTTGCCCCTTGCCGGCAAATCGGCCGGCGTTAAGTCCGCTGCAGCGCAGGTAGATCCCGATGTAGCCATCCCCCAGCAGCCCACTGACGCCCTCCTCGCCGTGCCGCAGTGCCTGAATGGGGTAGGAGAAGTAGCGCATCAAATGCGTACGGCCGCTTCCCTTGCCTCCAAGTAGAAGGAGGGGCATGGGCGACGTCGGGTCCGCAAGCTCAAAGAAGCCTCCCGCCGTGGGCAGATCCACCCAAGTGTCTAGGATCTGCTGATCGGAGAAGTCAACGGCTTTCGTGATGTTGAAGGGGTTCCTCGGAGCGGTGGGCATCAGCCGCCAACCTTGGGATAGCGGCGGAAGATCGGAACCCAACTCGACGATGGCTCGTTGAACCAGAACACGGGCAAGGAGTTGTCCGGCACATTGTGGTGGAATCCAAGGAGTAGCTGGCCATTCTTGTACCCAAGTGGATGGCTCTGAACGAGTGATCCTCCGTAGAATTCGGCGATTGCTCGGCCAGTAGGTCGGTCAACAGCAGTTAGCTCTGTTGGATAATACCTCGACTCCGGCTCGAACGCCTTATGAGTGTCATCAAGCTCGAAGACCGCATCCACGTTATCGAAGCTCGTCGTCGACCTCACCTCGGCCAGGCCCGTCTCTGTCGCTGCCAACACGTAGTAGGAGCTGGTGACGTCAAGCGACGCCGTACCCGCTGCGTCGTGTATCGCGTCCACGACTTTGGACGAATACTGCTTCGCCTGGGTGCCGGAGCCACAGAAATCGTCTATAAAGACGTAGTGGCGGACACCTGGATCCTCGAACTCTGGGGATCCGGTCATAACCCGACCCTTAAAGATCTCATGAGTGTGGATGAATCTGGCTCGATGGAGATAGTTCTCTTGGCGGAAATAATATAGTAGGTGAGTACCGCTTTCAGCAGGGTTCCCAATTCCGACGAAGCGCGTGGCATTCAACTCCTGTCCGAACCGGGTCGCGATCGCTACTTCGTCGGTGGAGTCGCCCAACTCTTGCCGGATCTGCTCGACGATCGGATACTTGTAAAGGTCGCGGAACATGGCGCGGAGCAAGACGCGGAGCTCACGGTCACCGAAGTACGTGAAGACGGAGAGCAGGTGCAGGGCGTGCAGCCTCTCTTCCGCTTCGGTAAATATCTTGCCCGTGAAATTATCGAGCCAGCGCTCAATCTCGGGTCTCGAAGCTCTGTGCTCCCAAGGGCCTTCGTGCAGCGTCTTGATCTTGTCGAGCAAGTATTCATGAAGGTTCACGATGGCCGTTCCGATACGTCCAAGATTTTCCGAAATACCGACACCCTCTCGCTGTCGATCACGGATGCCGTCCTCTTTCGCTTCGTCATGAGTCCGCGTGACCTGATATCGTCAACTAGCTCGAGTTCCTTCTCCAACCCCGCAGCGGCAACAAGGTCGTTCAGGAAATGGTGCGTAGGAAAATCCTGTCCGGCGACTCTATTGCCACCCGCAATCAGTACCAGCCTGCCCCCCGGATTCAATACTCGCACGATGGCGGAAACTGCTTCCGACATCTCTCGCAAATATGTGGCGACGAGTTGAGCGCGAAGCGGGTTCACCTCGCGGATCCTTACGATGAGATCGTCAGCCTCGGCGAGACCCGTTGACACAGGCGGTTCGTCATAATCCCGCTTTGGCGCGTACTCTCGACCGATTCCATTCTGTTCTAGCGACCGGATCGTCCTCCCCTCGGCTAACCCGAGCCACACGAGCGCGAGGCTCGATGAGCGAACATATTTCTGCGCGCCCGCATACGGTGGTGACGTGATCACGAGGTCGATCGGGCCGAGTCCAGCTCCTCCCACCTGACGTGCGTCGTCGACGATTCGACTAACGCCCTGCGGGGGCGCGGCGGTGGCCAGAGCATCGACGCGTTCGGCATTGGCCCGGCAGGCGGCCACGAACTCGTCGGCAGCATCAACAGACTCGAGCCAGGAGAAGCGCTTGTCTGCGGCATGTCGCAGCCAGTGCTCCTCGGCATACCGATCGGGTCGCAGGCGCACCGGTACGGCTACTCGCGGGTCAGCGAGGCTCAGGCGTCGCGCCGTCACGGAAAAGGCGACCTGGAGGAATCGCCGGAGATTGACGTCATCAACTCGCGCGATTGGAGCGACGAGAGCAGCCAGTGCGTGAAGATGCTCGGTTCCATACCAGTAGCTGAGGTCGATCGGCCCTGCCGGCGCCGCAGCCGAACCTCGAAGGCTGCGGCTCTGGAGTGCGATCTGTCGCGCAACCGTCATCGCCTGGGTCGTGTCGATGACCGTCGTCTTCACTCGAGCGATCATGCGGGCGAGCGGATTGGAGTCCGCCCCGTGTCCGACGCGACCGGACAAAGCGCTCTCTAGTAGCACGGTTCCTGAGCCACAGAAGGGGTCCAGCACCGCGCCCGACGAGCGACACACCTCCTGACTAGCCAGGAAGAGGAAGGGAATGTGCCTCAGGAGCTTGGCCGGATACGGGTGGATTAGGTGAGTAGCTCGCTCCGTCGCGTTCATCTCGGGGACGAGGCTCCTGAAGGACACTGGTACTGGCTCTCCGCCTCGAGTCAGGTAGCGCTGCCTGAGGCCAGCGAGCACCTCGTCGGCGCGACCCGACGACCAGCCGGCATAGCCGCCTGCCGTGGCGGCGTGGTACGACGGAACTCGCCCTCGTGACGCAACCGACGCGGACATAGCAGAGAGTCCTAGCATTCGGGGGCACACGGTGCGGCCTTTGCTCATCTCCCTCGAGGCACTACGTGGACACCGCCTAGCGCGGACCCTCGACGATGTCGGCCTGACCGATGGCCAACGCCACGGCGTCAGCACTGGGGCCCGAACAGCCGACGCTCGGATCCGCGCTTGCGGTCAGTACGAGCGCTCAGAGCTACTGAGCTCTCGTTCCGCCAGCGGGAGCAACCGCCGCCGCGCATCATGCGACTTCGGCCAGCAGGCTGTGCTGGGTTGTCGCCTCCCCGCGCCTAATGGTGGCAATCCGGCGCTTGCGCCGGGGCGGCCGCGACTGGGGGTGGTGCTCACGGATTGCTCACGGATGGCCTGACATCGGCCGTCACTCAACGGATCCGGCGTTTCGGCGTCGAGCGCGTTTGCCCAGGTCAGACGGCATTTCGCGGCACGGGGCCACAGCCGGCGAAATCTCGGGCTCAGCCTTAAACCCCTCTGGAGCCTCGGCTCCATGCGGGTTCGAACCCCGCCCCGGGCACGCTCTGCGCACGTCGACGTCACGAGTGACGTTCAGCTGGCTATGGCCTCGATCTGCTGCTCGGACTCCAGGAAGGTCCGCAGCGCGATGTTGACCTCGTCGGCGTGGGTCCACAGCAGGCCGTGTGGGGCGCCCTCGATCTCCACGTACTGCGCCTCCGGGAGCGCCTCGTAGAAGCGCCGGGCGGTGGCATCGATGGGGAGGATGTTGTCGCCGGTGCCGTGCAGGATCAGCGCCGGCTTGCCGCTCTCCCGGACGGCGTCGACATCGGCACGGAAGTCCTCGATCCAAGACGAGACGACGGCATGGGCGGCGACCGGGGCGCTGGAGGTGGCGACGTTCCACGCCGCGGTGACCGCTTCTTGGCTGATGCGGCTGCCGAGGTTCTCCTCCAGGTTGAAGAAGTTG
>DATCYH010000710.1:0-8824 GCA_036570405.1 Nocardioides sp. | reverse complement strand
CTCTCGGACCACCGGCCCCCGCCACTACTCTCGATCCATGGTCGTCGTCATGTCCCCCGAAGCCACCGAGGAGGACATCGCGCGCGTCGTCTCCCGGGTTGAGGGCGTCGGTGGCGAGGCCTTCGTCTCGCGTGGCATGAGCCGCACGATCATCGGCCTGGTCGGGGACATCGAGTCCTTCCACCACCTCAACCTGCGCACCCTGGGCGGGGTCGCCGACGTGCACCGCATCTCGGACCCGTTCAAGCTGGTCAGTCGACAACACCATGCGCAACGCTCGACCGTGTGGGTCGGGCAACCCGGACGCCAGGTTCCCGTCGGCCCCGACTCGTTCACCCTGATCGCGGGTCCCTGTGCGGTCGAATCCCCCGAGCAGACCGTCGAGGCAGCGCGGATGGCGCAGTCTGCCGGTGCCACGATCCTGCGCGGCGGCGCCTTCAAGCCGCGCACGTCTCCCTATGCCTTCCAAGGCCTGGGTGAGCGGGGCCTGGAGATCCTGGCCAGCGTGCGGGAGGCGACCGGGATGCCATTCGTCACCGAGGTGGTCGACTCCCGAGACGTCGAGCTGGTCGCCAGCCATGCCGACATGCTCCAGATCGGCACCCGGCACATGGCCAACTTCGGGCTGCTCCAGGCAGTCGGCGAGGCCGGCAAGCCGGTGCTGCTGAAACGCGGGATGAGCGCGACGATCGAGGAATGGCTGATGGCCGCCGAGTACATCGCGCAACGGGGACTCCTCGACATCGTCCTGTGCGAGAGCGGCATCCGCACCTTCGAGCCCTCGACCCGCAATACCCTCGACCTCTCCTCGGTGCCCGTCGTGCAGGCAACGACGCATCTGCCAATCATCGTGGACCCTTCGCACTCCGCCGGCCGCAAGGACCTCGTCGTACCGCTGGCGAGTGGGGCCATCGGCGTCGGCGCCGACGGCATCGTCGTCGATGTGCACCCCAAGCCCGAGCTGGCGCTGTGTGACGGGCCGCAGGCTCTCGACGGCACCGAGCTGCGGGACCTGGCCAAGGCCGTACGCCGTCTCCCGCCGGTCCTCGGCCGGGTCAGCGCGGCCACAGTGACCCGGCAAGGCTGAAGAACCTCGCATTTCGCCCTTCTCTGAGGGTCGCCTAGGCTTTCGGCGCGATGAATGAGGGAGGATCGATGAGTTTCTGCAAGCGCTGCGGCGCCGTTCTCGGCGTCGGCCGTTTCTGCACCAACTGTGGAGCCCCCGTCGTGCAGGCTTTTGAGACCGGCACGTTGCACGCCGAGAGCGAGGCGGAGAAGACCAACATCCGCCTCCCCGCAGTCCAGCCCGATGCGGCGACCGGCACCCGCTTCCCACTCTTCGCCGACGAGTTACCGCACGCCGGGTCCGAGGGGTCGACAGCCCAGCCTCCGGCCGCTCACGACAGCGTTGCCGCGGGCGCCGTCTTCGAGACCACGTTACCGGCGCAGACGCCGTACGCTCCCACCTCATCCTTCGACGCTGCGAGCCACCATGACGGCTCGCCCACCGTTGCGGGAGCCGGTGCCGCACCGACCCAGCACCCGTTCGTCCCGCCTGTCGCCGGCTCGCAGGCAGCCTTCGGTGCCGCCAGCTGGCAGCCGGCACCGCACCCGGCCCCCACTTCCCCGGCGCCCCAAGGTGGCTCGCACCGCGAGGACCCGGGCAGCACGAGCAACAGGCGTGGCACCAAGGTCCTCTGGACGATCCCCCTGGTGCTCGCCATGGTCGCGATGCTGGCTCTCGGCATCTGGCTCGGCAATCGGGGCGGTGACGACGCGGACGTGCGCGGCACCGCCGAGTCGAGCTCGCCGAGTGCGTCACCGTCACCCTCGGCGTCGCAGTCCCCGTCCCCGACCGCCCCGACGGAAAGCGGCGGACCGCCGGCCGACCTGACCATGCAGGTCACCGCGACCGGGCCGGAGCCGATCAAGCCTGGTGTGGACCTGGCCGGCAACCCGGTGACCTATCCCGTGGAGAACGTCCTCGACGGGAATCCGGAGACGGCCTACCGGATGCCGGGCGCTGCCCAGGGCAGCTCGATCACCCTCGCCCTGCCCAGCGAGGCCTCGGTGCTCGAGGTGGGCGTGATCAACGGCTATGCCAAGACGGACCGCGCCGGCGACCGCACCGTCGACTGGTACTCGAAGAACCGCCGCATCCTCGAGGTCGAGTGGATCTTCGACGACGGGACCACGATCTCCCAGAAGCTCGACGAAACCAAGGAGATGCAGGTCCTGGCGATCAGCGACGTCACCTCCAGCACCGTGATCATGAAGATCGTCAAGGTCACCGGGAAGCCCACCGGGGAGCTCGCCAAGGACGTCACCGCGATCAGCGAGGTCCAGGTCCGGGGGCGTACTGCCGGTTGACGGTTTGGTTCGACGGCGAATCGGGTAGAGACCGGAGCCGGGCGTTCTCCTCGCGCGCACGCACGTGCGTGACGACTAGGGTGACGCCCACAGACACTCTCACTCGAACGACGATCGGAGTCACACCATGAGCCAGTGCCCCCAATGCGGTGCGCACGTTGGCGTGGACCGGCCCTTCTGCGGCAATTGCGGAGCTTCTCTTGCAGCCCCACAAGCACCCGCCTCGGGCAATGAGGACGTCACGCAGATCCGTCCTGCAGGCAGCAACACCGGCCCCCAGTCGGGTGGTCAGCCCGGTGGTCAGCACAGTGCCGAGCAACCCGCCCAGCAGTGGTCTGCGCAGCCCCCTGCCCCGCAGCAGCAGCCCCAGTACCCTGCTCCCCAGGGCGGTCAGCCCGGGTACGGTGCCCCGCAGGGCCAGCCGCAGCAGCCGCCGTACGGCGCACCGCAGGCCCAACAGTTCGGCGGCCAGCACGCGCAGCCGCCGTACGGCGCTCCCCAGGCACAGCAGTTCGGCGGCCAGCACTCGCAGCCGCAGTACGGCGCTCCCCAGGCACAGCAGTTCGGCGGCCAGCACTCGCAGCCGGAGTACGGCCAGCAGAGCAAGCCGTCGTTCGACTTCTCCAGGCTCCTGGTGGGCAACTGGGCCGGCGCCGCGATGGTCGCCGGTGCCGCACTCGGTGTCGCGCTGATCGGTGGCGCGTTGTTCGCCTTCACCACGATGGAAAACTTCGACTTCGTTCAGGCACTGGGGATGACCCTGATGCTGGCGGTGTCGACCTTCGGTTCGAACATCATCGGCGACATGGGTGAAGGTGACATCGAGGCGACCCAGCACATCGGGCAGTACCCGCTCCTGGTCACCGTGCTCGCACTCGGCGCGGCGGTGTGGCTGTTCCGGCGCACCACGGCGAGCTATCGCCACTATCTCGACGCGATCCTCGACGCGGTGCGGGCAGCCCTGATCCTGATGCTCGGCGTGGTCGTCCTGGCCATCATCGTGCGCATCTGGAGCCCGGATGCCACCGGTTATGCCAGCAGCGACGGTGATGCGAACGGCGCGGCCGGCCTGGGACTCGTGGAGGCCGAGAAGGCATTCAACTCGATTGCCGGAGCCATCTTCATCACCTTCTTCCTCACCCTGGCCGTGCTGGCCATCGCCGTCTTCGTGCGCCGTGACTGGCTGCCTGCCAAGGCACAGCAGGTCAACGACTGGTTGAGGATGCCGATGCTCGGCATCGCGGCCGTCGCAGCCACCTCCGCAGTGGCTGGATTGATCTATCTGCTCGCGATCATCATCGGCGAGGAAGATGCACGATCGTTCGACCAGATCATGCGCCTTCTCGCCGTCCTGCCGGCACTGGGCCTGCGTCTGGTCTCGCTCGGTGTGTTCTCCAACTTCGGCATCGTCTACAAGTCCGAGGGTGACAAGGAGGAGGACCTGGACCGGCTCCCGGACTTCGCCGACGACAACGGTGTCCTGTTCTGGATCGCACCCGTCATCGCCCTGGCCGTCATGGTGGCCGGCGTCTACGCGATCGTGTGGAAGTCGCTCGACAAGTCCAGAATCCTGCGTCACACGCTGGTCTACCTGGGCCTGCTCCTGGTGGCGATCCCGTTCATGGTCCGCTTCTCCAACGCGCACCTCGGTGGGAAGCAGGAGTTCGACGGCGACACCAACAAGTATTCGGCGTGGTTCGGGATGGACGCCTTCCAGACGACTGCGTTCTTCTTCCTGTTCTCCATCGTGGTCGCAGCGGTGGTGCTCTTCTTCACGGGCAACCTGGACATCAGCTCGCTCAAGGGCAAGGCACAGGCCATGTCCAACCAGTTCCAGAGCCAGCCCGGCCAGCAGCAGTGGAGCAACCAGCCCCAGGGCGGCCAGTGGGGCAACCAGCCTCCGCAGTACGGCGGCCAGCAAGGCGGCCAGCCCGGCCAGCAGCAGTGGGGCAACCAGCCTCCCCAGCAGCCCGGCCAGCAGCCCGGCCAGCAGGGATGGCAGCAGCAGCCTCCGAGCGGTGGGCAGCCGCCCTACGGCCAGCAGCCTCCGCAGGGCGGCCAGCCCGGCGGTTGGAACCCCGGCCAGTAGCTCGATCCTCCACGACGGCCGTCGCTCCGCGAAGGGGCGGCGGCTGTCGTCGTGCGTCCCTGGGTCAGGCCAGCAGTCGCGCCAGTACGTCGGCTGCCCGACGAACCGCGGCGGCGTCCACGTCGAGGTGGGTCACTGCCCGGACGGTGGTGGGACCAACCGCGGAGACCCACACGCCTTCCTCACGCGCTGCCGCCACGATCGCGACCGCGTCGGGCACGTCGGCGACCACGATGTTGGTCGGGGCCGTTGCGCCGATCGCATCCGCGAGGAGCGCCGCGTTGGCATGGTCCTGCGCCAGACGCTCGATGTGGTGATCGAGCGCATGCAGGCCAGCCGCGGCCAGGATTCCCACCTGCCGCATGCCGCCGCCCATCCGCTTGCGCCAGATCCGGCTCTCGTCGATCGCTTCCTGTGAGCCGACCACCAGCGAGCCGATCGGTGCACCGAGTCCCTTCGAGAGGCAGACCGCCATCACGTCGCTGGTCCGGCCATAGTCGGCCAAGGAGGTGCCGGTCGCGACATGCGCGTTCCAGATCCTGGCTCCGTCCATGTGCACCGCGGCGCCCGCCGAGACGGCGTACTCCTTCAGCGCCCGCAGGTCCTCGATCGAAATCACCGATCCGCCGGCGAAGTTGTGGGTGTTCTCCACCGCAATGGCGGCGGTGGGGACGAAGAACGGACCCATGTCCGGAGCGAAGAGCGCCTTGATGGCGGGCAGGTCGATGGAGCCGTCGTGCGTGGTCCAAGTGCGCATGGTGAGGCCGGTGTAGGCCGCGTGCGCGCCCAGCTCGGCGCGAGCGATGTGGGCCCGGGACTCGCACAGCACCTCCTGCCCGACGCCGACGACGGTGCGCACGGCGAGCACGTTGGCCATCGAACCGGTCGGCGTGAAGAGTGCCGCCTGGTGGCCGAACAGATCAGCGACCCGTTCCTCCAGGAGCCGGACCGTCGGGTCCTCGCCATAGACGTCGTCACCGACGTCGGCGGCCGCCATCGCGCTGCGCATCGCAGCGGTGGGCTTGGTCAGGGTGTCACTGCGCAGGTCGACGATCTCGCTCACCCGGCCATCCTGCCGCACCGGAGGGATGCCCCGCCGCTCCCCCTCGAGCCTCCCCCACGTGCCGCGCTGGCCAGAGGGGCGGAAACCCTCAGGCCTTGCGCAACATCTTCGCGACGAGGAAGGCGAGCTCCAGCGACTGCACCCGGTTCAGGCGCGGGTCACAGACCGACTCGTAGCGGTTGCCCAGGTCGATCTCGGCAAGCTCCTCGCCACCGCCCACACATTCGGTGACGTCATCACCGGTGAGCTCGACGTGCACGCCGCCGGGCCAGGTGCCGACCGCTCGGTGCACGTCGAAGAAGCCCTGGACCTCCTCGATCACGTCGTCGAAGGCGCGGGTCTTGTAGCCCGACGATGCCGTGAACGTGTTGCCGTGCATCGGGTCGCAGACCCAGGCCACGTTGACTCCTGCAGCCGTCACCTTCTCGACCAGGTCCGGCAGGCCCTCGCGGATCTTGCCGGCACCGAAGCGGGTGATGAAGGTGAGCCGACCCTCCTCGTTCGTGGGGTTCAACTTGGCCGCCAGCGCCAGGGCGTCGTCCGCGGTCGTGGTCGGGCCGAGCTTCACGCCGATCGGGTTCTGGATGCGACTGAGCAGGTCGACGTGCGCGCCGTCGATCTGACGTGTGCGCTCACCGATCCAGACGAAGTGCGCAGAGACGTCGTACGGCTTCTCGGTCCGCGAGTCGATGCGTGTCATCGCGTGCTCGTATTCCAGCACCAGCGCCTCGTGGCTGGAGTGGAAGTCGACGCGGTGGAACTCGTCCGGGTCGGCGCCGATCGCCTTCATGAAGGTGAGCGCGCGCTCGATCTCGTTCGCCATCTGCTCGTAGCGCTGGGCGTGCGGCGACTCGCGCACGAAGTCGTTGTTCCAGGTGTGCACCTGGCGGAGGTCGGCATAGCCGCCGTTGACGAAGGCGCGGATCAGGTTGAGCGTGGCGGCCGAGGCGTTGTAGACGTCGACCAGCCGCTGCGGGTCGGGCGTCCGTGCCTCGAGGGTGAAGTCGAAGCCGTTGACTGCGTCACCGCGATAGGCCGGCAGGGTCACCCCGTCACGGGTCTCGGTGTCGCTCGAGCGCGGCTTGGCATATTGACCCGCGAGACGGCCGAGCTTCACCACCGGCACCGAGCCGGAGTAGGTGAGCACGACGGCCATCTGCAGCAGGACACGCAGCTTGTTGCGGACGTTGTCCGCCGTCACGCCGGCAAGCGTCTCGGCGCAGTCGCCGCCCTGGAGGAGGAATGCCTCACCGCGCGAGACCGCGGCAAGCTTCAGCTTCAGGTCGTCGCACTCACCGGCGAAGACGAGTGGCGGGGACGTGCGCAGTCGCGCGACCGCGCGGTCCACCGCCGCGGGGTCGGGGTACGTCGGCTGCTGTGCAGCGCCCTGCGCGTGGAGTGCTGCGAGATCGGGAATCACGTCTCCAGACTACGACCTGGTGCCGGCACCGCCCCAACAGCGCTCCCTCGGCGGACCGAGCCACCTCACAGGTCGCGCGAGACCTCGTCGTTCGCAGGCTTGTCCAGCTTGTTGGCGACGAGGGTGATCACCCACATCACCAGGCCGACGAGCAGGAGACCGCCGGCGACCTGGTACTGGACGGCGTCGCGCTCCGCACCCGGTACGACTACCAGGAAGACGCACAGCAGCCCGGCCAACAGGGGCGTCACCCCCGGCGAACGGAAGGCATGGCGTCCCGGCGCTGGCGGGTCGTTGCGCAGGACCATGCACGCCACGTTGACGACCGCGAAGACGCACAGCAGCAACAGCGCAGTGGTGCCGGAGAGGTTCTTGACCACGTTGCTGTCCGGATCGCTGCTGACGTACCAGAGCAGGACCAGGGCCAGGAAGGTCGAGAAGAGGATGCCGACCCACGGCGTACGTGCCCCGGGCAGGACCTTGCCGAGGGGACTTGGCAGCACCCGCTGGCGGGCCATCCCGTAGAGCAGTCGGCTGGCCATCAGCATGTTGATCAGCGCGGTGTTCGCCACCGCGAAGCAGGCCAGGAACGGGAAGACCCGGTCAATCGGGAAGTCCGGCGCCCCGCGGCTGACTACGTCGAGCAGCGCCCGGCCCTCGGCATCGCCGATGGCCTTCAGCTCACCCGGCGGAATGACCATCACCACCGAGACTGCGACCAGCATGTAGATCACCACCGCGATCCCGAGTCCGGTCAGCATCGTGCGCGGGAAGATCTTCTCCGGGTTCTGGGTCTCCTCCACCATGTTCACGGAGTCCTCGAAGCCCACCATGGCGAAGAAGGCGACGGAGGTCGCCACCGTCACCGCCATGAACATGCCCTTGTCCTGGTAGTCGTGGAAGGCGACCAGCTCGCCCACTCCGGTGCTGCCCTTGGACATCGCATAGAAGCCGACGCCGATCACGATGGCCAGCGCGGCCATCTCGATGACGGTGAGCACGACGTTGAACTTGACGCTCTCGCCCACCCCCCGCAGGTTGATCGCCGCCAGCAGCAACATGAAGCCCAGCGCGACCAGCGTGATCACTGTGTCCGGGACGGTGGTCACCGCAGCCCCGTCCACGGTCTCGCCCCAGATGCCGTTGACCGCCATTCCGCCGAAGAAGTTCTGCGACAGGGTCACGGCCGAGGTCGAGGCACTGGTGATGCCGGAACAGATCACCGCGAACGCGACGATGAAGGTCACGAGGTGGATGCCGAAGGCCTTGTGCGTGTAGAGCGCGGCCCCCGCTGCCTGCGGATATTTGGTGACCAGCTCGAGGTAGGACAACGCGGTCAGCGAGGCCACCGCGAAGGCCAGCAGGAAGGGCAACCAGACGATGCCGCCCACACCCGCGGCCATGGTGCCGGTGACGGCGTAGATGCCGGCACCGAGGATGTCACCGACGATGAAGAGCAGGAGCAGCTTTGGCCCCAGGACTCGGTTGAGTTCGGCGCCGTCGGGGCCGGAGGCATCGTCGATGACTTCTGTGTCGCTGGTGCTCACTGTTCCTCCCAAGACGTCGGTCGATTCATCATGCACCGATCGGGGGTCGTCCGCACCCCCCGGCACACCGACGGAGTGTCGGTGCCGGAGTCCAACCTGGCCACCGCGTGGCTCTGGACATGGCCGGGAACATGGCCCGAGACGTGACTCAGGGACAGGGCGCGTGGTCACGGCTAACCTGCGGGCATGACCTTCTCCATCGTGGCCCGATCCGACGACGGCGAGTCCTGGGGCGTGGCCGTGGCCTCCAAGTTCCTCGCAGTCGGCAATGCCGTGCCCGCCGCCGTGGCCGGCATCGGTGCGATCGCGACCCAGGCCAATGCGAACGTCGCCTA
>DATCYH010000709.1:0-2250 GCA_036570405.1 Nocardioides sp. | reverse complement strand
TACGTCGCGGGGGTCGGCCGGCGGCAGGGTGCGGAGCAGTCCCACCCGGGCGTGCACCATCAGCGAGGCGGCAGCCATCCCGGTGAGCAGCGAGATCTGCGCGTTCCACTGCTCGACGGGCAGCTGCTGGCGGAACTCGAGGCGCCAGGTGTCCTGCTCGATCACAATCTCCTGCTCCGGCAACGGCAGGGAGATCCCACCGCGGGCGGCCTCGCGGGCGAGCCGGAGCTCGCCGACCTCCTTGAGCAGGCCGAAGACCTCGTCGGCCGAGCCGTCGTCGAGCTGCGCCTGTACGTCGACATAGGTCAGCTTGACGCGGGACTTGACCAGCGCCCGTTCGACGGTGACCTCGGTCCCCTCGCCCTCGGCATCGACCTCGATGGTCCACAGCAGCGCCGGTCGGACCTGGTCGGGCAGGAGCGATCCGGCGTCTTCCGAGATCACCTTCGGGTGCAGCGGGATCTTCGAGTCGGCGCCGTAGAGCGTCTCGCCTCGGCGGTTCGCCTCGAGGTCCACCGCGTCGCCGGGGGTGATGAAGGCGGCCAGGTCCGCGATCGCGTAGAGCACCCGGTAGCCGTCACCGTTGCGCTCGATGTGCATCGCCTGGTCGAGGTCCATCGCACCCTCGGGGTCGATGGTGACGAACGGGATGTCGGTGCGGTCCAGCTCCGGCAAGCGGGGCGATGCGGCCGCCTTCGCGGCAGCCTCCTCCACATCCTTGGGGAACTCCGGCGTCACGCCGAGCTCCTCCCAGATCGCGGCGATGCCCGCGCGCAGGCTCTCGGCGGCGACGCCGTCGGCAACGGACCTGACTCTGATCACTCTGCTGGCCATGCCCGTCACACTATCCATGTCGGACCCAGCGGTGACCGGGGCCACGGCGAGCCCCGCCGATCTCCCATACCCTGACCCGGTGCTGATCCTCCTTCCACCCAGCGAGGGCAAGGCTGCGCCCACGCGCGGCAAGCCCTTGGACCTCTCCGGCCTGGGCGCTCCCGGCCTCACCGACGCCCGAGCGAGCGTGATCGGCTCGCTGGTCGCGCTGTGCAGCAGCGCCAAGGAGCCGGGGACCCCGGCCACGGACGATGACCGGGTCGCGCGGGCCGCGCAGGTGCTCGGCCTTGGTGCCACCCAGCTGGACCTGGTCGCGTTGAATGCGCGCCTCGAGAGCGCCCCGACGGCACGTGCCGACCACGTCTACACCGGCGTACTCTTCGACGCCCTCGGCTTCGCCACCCTCTCCCCCGCGGCCAAGCGACGTGCCACCACCCGCGTCGCGGTCACCTCGTCGCTGTTCGGCTTGGTCCGACCGAGCGACCACATCCCGTCCTACCGACTCTCCGGGGACGCCACCTTGCCCGGCCTCGGCTCGGTGGCCGGGTTCTGGCGCGAGCACCTGCCCACCGCTGCCCACGAGATGGTCGGCGACGGGCTGCTGGTCGACCTCAGGTCCGGCATGTACGCCGCGTTCTGGCGCCCTGAGCCCGAGCTCGCGCCCCGGGTGGCAACGGTCCGCGTCCTGCACGAGCACAACGGCACCCGCAAGGTCGTCAGCCACTTCAACAAGGCCACCAAGGGCCGTATCGTCCGTCAGTTGCTGGAGGACGGCGGGAGATCGCGGACGCCGGCGCGCCTGGCCGACCAGCTGCGTGATCTCGGCTGGAAGGTCGAGCAGGGCGAGGCCACCAAGAAGGGCACCCAGCTCGACGTCATCGTCGACGAGGTCTGATCAAGAGGCACCGCCGGTGGCGCTCAGAAGCGTGCCGGCGGCAGGATCTCGTCGCCGGGACTGGCGTTGAAGAGCCGCAGCGATCCGACCCGCTCGTCACCGTTGCGTCCGCTGTTCTCGTGGAACGACACCACGCTCACCGAGGCCGGCGTGAGCTCCATCCGGAAAAGCGAGTCCAGCGGTGAGTTGACCGCGTGCGAGACCAGGGTCTTGATCGGGGTGACATGGCTGACCACCGCGATGGTCTTGCCGGAGTGCGCGGCCAGGGTCCGGTCGAGCCCGGCCAGGACGCGTGCCTGCACGGCGCGCATCGACTCGCCGCCCGGAGGTGCGACGTCGACCGAGCCGAGCCATGCGTCGAGATCGGCCTGGTACTTCTCGGCCACCTCGAGGAAGGTCATCCCGTCCCAGTCGCCGAACTCCATCTCAGCGAAACCGGCCTCGGTCTCGAGGTCGTGACCGAGGACCTCGGCGATGATCTCGGCGGACTCGAGGGTACGACGTACCGGTGAGGCGATCAC
>DATCYH010000708.1:0-1915 GCA_036570405.1 Nocardioides sp. | reverse complement strand
CTATGTTTCGTCGTTGCTCCCGGACACTCTCGAGATGCGTGCCCGGTGCGCCGCCCTCGTCCTGCCGACCGATGCGGTCCTGTGCGACCGCTCTGCTGCCTGGATCTGGGGGATCGATGTCCACGATCCCGACGAACGGTTCACCATCGCGGATCTCGAGGTGGCGGTGGCACCGGGTCACGTGCGTCTGCGACGGACCGGAATCAGTGGTGTCGAGCGTGACCTGGCGAAGACGGAGATCACGCAGGTGCACGGAGTACGACTGACCACGCCTGCACGGACAGCCATCGACCTCGCCTGCCTGCGTGGGCGACGAAGCGCGCTGGCCGCCCTCGATGCCTTCATGCGCCAGTGCGGGGTCAGCGAGCAGGACCTCCGCCAGCAGCTGCTGAGGTTCCGGCGCCGTCGTGGCGTGACCCAGGCCCGCGAGCTCGTCGGCCTGGCGACGCCGCTGGCGGAGTCACCCGGGGAGTCGTGGACCAGGTCGGCGATCATCGAAGCCGACCTGCCCGTTCCTGAGCCGCAGGTCGAGGTCTTCGAGAACGGCGTCCTGGTGGCTCGTCTCGACCTTGCCCATCGCCACTGCAAGGTGGCAGTCGAGTTCGACGGCGAGGAGTTCCACGGCGAGGAGCAGCGCGAGCACGACGAACGCCGTCGCGAGTGGCTTCGCGAGCAGGGGTGGCACGTCATCGTCGTACGCAAGCACTGCCTCAAAGGCCCTGCGCTGGAGGCGTGGCTGGAGGAACTGGCAACGGTTGTCGCGGAGCGGAGTACGCCGCGGCGGCGCAGGTATGCCCGGAGTGCTGTGCGTTGGCAGCAGGCGTGAACGCAACAACTGCTGGTTCGACGCTCAACAAGTGCAGGTTCAACGCGCAAGAAGTGCAGGTTCGGCCTCAGCGCGCGGTGAGGACGATCGGGCCGTCGGGGCTGATCGCAATCGTGTGCTCGGAGTGCGCGCCGCGTGACTTGTCCGCACTGCGCAACGTCCAGCCGTCGGGGTCGGTGTAGATCTCATCGGTGGTGTGCAGGAACCACGGCTCGATCGCGATCACCAGGCCCGGCTTGAGTGGGAAGCCCCGACCCGGGCGGCCGTCGTTGGGGATGTGCGGGTCACCGTGCATGGTCCGGCCGACACCGTGCCCACCGAACTGCAGGTTGACCTTCAGTCCCCGAGAGCGGGCCACGTCGCCGATGGCGGCACCGATGTCACCGACCTTGTTGCCGACCACGGCCGCGGCGATACCGGCCTCGAGCGCCTCCTCGGTGGCCGCGATCAGCTCGAGGTCCTCGGGACGCGCGTTGCCGACGACGACGCTCAGCGCTGAGTCGGACACCCAACCGTCGACCGCGCACGCGAAGTCGACACTGAGCAGGTCACCGTCACGCAGCGCGTAGTCATGGGGGAGCCCGTGCAGCACCGCATCATTGACCGACGTGCACAGCACCTTCCCGAAGGGAGAGGCACCGAACGACGGGTGATAGTCGATGTAGCAGGACTCCGCCCCACGATCCTTGATCATCTTGTGCGCCAGCTCGTCGAGCTCGAGCAGGTTGACGCCCACGGCGGCCGCCTCGCGGAGCGCGGTGAGGACCTCACCGACGAACCGCCCGGCTGGGCGCATTTCCTCGATCTGGGCAGGAGTCCGGAGCTCGATCATGCGCCCAGCCTAAGACCGTCGTGGGCTTGCGGGGTCACGCGGGCTTGTCGGCCCCGACGATCCACATCGCGAAGAACTGGGAGCCACCCCCATAGGCGTGGCCGAGCGCACGGCGTACGCCGTCGACCTGGTGGTCGCCGGCACGGCCACGTGCTTGCAACGCGGCCTCAGCGAAGCGCAGCATCCCGGAGGCACCGATCGGGTTGGAGGAGAGCACGCCGCCCGAGCAGTTGACCGGGAGCGCGCCGTCCATCGCG
>DATCYH010000707.1:0-7082 GCA_036570405.1 Nocardioides sp. | reverse complement strand
CGCGGTCGCGCGGCGCAACCGGGTGATCGTGGACGCCGCCACCGCCGGCCTGCTGCCCACCGAGGCGTTCGACACCCGTGCGCTGCCCGCGCGCCCGCTGCGCGGGTTCGGGCTCGTCGAGCCGATCGCGGTCAAGCGCCTGTAGTCACCGTGTCCGACACGCCATGGCCGTCGGCGCACCAGCCCACGCACGACGGCCCAGGGGGCGCGGAGCGGCACTACTCGATAGGGTTCTCGGGTGCCTGACGACCTCGCCCCCACACTCGCCGTCATCGGCGGCGGCCAGCTCGCCCGGATGATGGCGCAGCCGGCCATCGCCCTGGGACTGCCGCTCCGCCTGCTCGCCGAGGCAGGGGGAGTCTCGGCCGCCCAGGTGATCGTCGACCAGATGGTCGGCGACTACACCGACCTCGATGTCCTCCAGAGGCTCACCCGGGGCTGCGCGGTGGTTACCTTCGACCACGAGCACGTCCCGACCGCCCACCTGCACGCCCTGGAGGCCGAGGGCATCGCGGTGCGCCCCGGCCCGGATGCCCTGGTCCATGCCCAGGACAAGGCCGTGATGCGCGAACGACTCGCCTCGCTCGGCGTCCCGTGCCCGCGCAATGCAGTGGTCAGCGATGTCGCCGGCGTCGAGGAGTTCGGCTTCCCGGCCGTCCTCAAGACCACTCGCGGCGGGTACGACGGCAAGGGGGTCTGGGTGGTCCGCTCGGCCGAGGACTGCGCCGAGGCCTTCGAGACCGCCGCCCGCACCGGCGTACGCATCCTGGCCGAGGAGCTCGTGGACTTCCGGCGTGAGCTCTCCGCCCTCGTCGCGCGCTCACCGAGCGGCCAGGCCGCGGCGTACCCGATCGTCGCCTCCACCCAGAAGGACGGCATCTGCCACGAGGTGATCGCCCCCGCGCCGAACCTGGCTCCCGAGCTCTCCGCGCAGGCCCAGCAGATCGCGCTCACCGTGGCCGGAGAGCTCGGTGTCACCGGCATCCTGGCCGTCGAGCTCTTCGAGACCACCGACGGACGGATCCTGGTCAACGAGCTCGCAATGCGCCCGCACAACACCGGTCACTGGACCCAGGACGGCGCGGTGACGAGCCAGTTCGAGAACCACCTGCGTGCCGTGATGGACCTCCCGCTCGGATCGCCCTCGCCGCGTGCGAAGTGGACCGTGATGGTCAACATCCTCGGCGGCGAGGACGAGGCCGCGGCGGCACCGCTCTACCAGGGCCTGCCGCACGCGATGGCCCGCGACCCGCACCTGCGCGTGCACTTCTATGGCAAGCAGTGGCGGCCGGGACGCAAGGTCGGCCACGTGAACACCTTCGGCGACGACCTCGAGGACTGCCTCGAGCGCGCCCGCCACGCGGCCGACTGGCTGCGCGGAGACCTCGGCAACGAGAGCGAATAGGAGAGCTCGATGAGCACTGCGCGGGTAGGCATCGTGATGGGTTCGGACTCCGACTGGCCGGTGATGAGGGCAGCCGGGGAGATCCTGGCCGAGCTCGGCGTCGAGTTCGAGGCCGACGTGGTCTCGGCCCACCGGATGCCCGAGGACATGATCGCGTGGGGCAAGGAGGCTGCCGGGCGCGGGATCAAGGTGATCATCGCCGGTGCCGGCGGGGCCGCGCACCTGCCCGGGATGCTCGCCTCGGTGACGCCGCTGCCGGTGATCGGCGTGCCGGTGCCGCTGAAGTATCTCGACGGGATGGACTCGCTGCTCTCGATCGTGCAGATGCCCGGCGGGATCCCGGTGGCCACCGTGGCGATCGGCAACGCCAAGAACGCCGGCATCCTGGCCGCGCGGATCCTGGCCACCTCCGACGACGCGCTGCAGCAGCAGCTGGTCGACTATGCCGACTCGCTCGCCGAGATGGCGCGCGACAAGGGGAAGGCCGTCCGCGAGCAGGCCGCCGGTCCTCGCACCGCCGGCTTCTGAGAGCCCAGCAGCACGTTCAGCGCCGAGTCACGGTGCGCTGCAGCCGGCGCGCGATGACCAGCGCCCGCTTGGCTGCGCTCGTCGAGATCGACTTGATCCGCTCGTTGCGCGACGGGCCCCGGGCCTGATGCTCGATGCGGGTCACCACGACGAGCCGCTCGCGTGACTCGAGACGGTCGGGGCCGGTCGCGAAGTCAGTGGCCAGTGCCGTCGCCACCGTCGCCCAGTGCCACATCCGCACGGTGTTGGCCCGGCTCGGGGAAGCCCGGATCAAGAAGTCGTCCATCCGGTGACGATCCGCGATCTCCCAGAACGAGTCGGGTGCCTGCGCGATCGCCTCGGCCAGCTCGGTGCGCACCTCGGGCAGGTCGGCACGCCAGCTGAAGGTCGACTGGTCGCCGTGGTTGCCCACCAGGGGTGCCCGCGCCTCCCAGGCCGCCCTCGCCCCGGGCGCTGTGGGCGGGTGCTTGTCGAACTTCCAGCGGCTCCCCGCGAACCGGATGTCGTGCAGCTCAGGTGCCAGGACGTCGAGCAGGTCCGCGATCAGGCGCTCGTCGGTGCGCAGCTGCAGTGGGACACGACGTACGGTCTCCACGACGTGGTGGTCCAGGTAGGGCCGCCAGGCCAGCGAGCCGATCGAGGCCGCCTGTCGTGCCATCCCGGTCCAGCGCCCGGTGCGCTGTCGCACGTAGTAGTCCTCCAGGGCGCCGGCACCCTGCTCCCTGACCTGGCGGCGCCACGGCTCGAGGTCCGCCTCGTAGGCGCGCTGCATGGCATGGGTCATCCGGTCGCGCGAGCCCAGCACCCGGCCACGCAGGTAGCGCTGGACGACCTCGCGCTGGTCCATCCCGGCCACCGCGCCGGCGTAGTAGCCGCGCAGGATCTCGCCTCCGGCTCCCGAGAACGGGACCAGGCTCGCGTTGTAGACGCCGTTGATGCGGCCGACCCGGTCATAGGCGCAGAACATCCCGTTGGCCAGTACCACCGCCTCGTGCAGGCGTCCGGCGACGTCGATGCTCAGCGTGTCGGCCTCGCGGTCGCGGGTCAGGCCCATCGGTCCGCCCACCACGTGCGGAATGCCGAGCGCGTCGGCCACCTGCCGGCCGACCACGACGTCGGGGTCGTCGGGGTTGCCCGAGGTGCGGGTCTTCAGCGGTACGCCGGCACGGGTCAGCAGTGCCGCCAGCAGCCGGGAGTCGCGACCACCGGTGAGCCCGAGCAGGACCGGTTCGTCCCGGTCGGCGAGCGGCGCGATGGAGGCCATCAGTGCGACAGCCACGTCCTCGGCGGTTGCCTCGCCGGTGCTCCTGGCCTCGCGGTCGGTGATGCGCAGCCCGGAGCACTCCGCCACCACGGTGTGGTCCGGGCCCAAGGCGGCCACGGCGCGGAACGCAGTGCGGTCGGTGGTGCAGAAGCCGGCGTTGAAGACTCCGGCCAGGCCGACGAGGTCGGCATGCGGACCGGTCGGGTCGGCGACCAGGTGCACCAGCAAGGCGTTGTTGCCGATCACGACGAGCTCGGGGTTCTCGGCGAAGAAGACGACCTCGGCACCCGACGCACTGGTGGACCCGGTCAGCCGATCCGGTGTGGCCGCGAACCGTGCCCATACGCCTGCCGGGTCCGGGCCGTCACCGAGCAGGTAGCCGGAGAAGCCGTGGGCTGCGTTGGGGTTGCTGTCCAACAGGGGGCGTCGGGGGTCGTCCGACTCGTTGCTCCAGGCGGCGAGCAGCACGTTGCCGGCAGTCCACCGGGCTGCGGGGACGCCGGTCGTCGCGAACGGGAGCGAGCGGCGGGCGGCCGAGATCAGCTGCCCGTCCAGGAGCCCGGAAGAATCGAGGGACGGAACGTTCTTGTGCACCACCCCCACATAGATGCGCATGGGCCGACCATAACGATCCGGACGGGCCCGCGGGGGTCATTCGTCAGGACGCCTGCGCAGCTGCTTGACCTGTCCGCGCTGCTTCTTGGACTCGATCCGTCGTCGTTGCGAGCCCCTGGTGGGACGGGTCGGGCGACGCTTCGGCGGGGGAGGCGCAGCGGCCTGCCTGACCAGGTCGGCGAGCCGCTCGCGGGCAGCGTTGCGGTTGCGCAGCTGGGACCGGTGCTCGGAGGCGGTCACGGTGAGCCTTCCGTCGACCAGCCGGTTGCCGAGGGCATCGAGGGTTCGCCGCCGCTGCGTCTCGGTCAACGCCGACGACGCGGCGACGTCGTACTCCAGCTCGACGCGGGTGTCGGAGGTGTTCACCGACTGCCCGCCGGGGCCGGGGGAGCGGGAGAACCGCTCGACCAGCTCGCTCGCCGGGATTATCAGGCCGTCGCTGAGGCCCGGCCCGGGCCTGATCGGGAGGTCGCCGCCCGGGGCGCTCATCGGCTCACTCGCCGCGCTTGCCCCACTCGATGGCCGGGCAGGTGTCCATCACCATGTGCAGGCCGGCGTCGACGACCCGGTCGAAGGCGTCCTCGTCGATCACCCGGAGCTGGAACCACACGGCCTTGGCGCCGACCGCGATCGCCTCGTCGGCGAACTGGCCGGCGGCCTCGGAACGGCGGAAGACGTCGACCACGTCGATCGGGAACGGTACGTCGGCCAGCGTGGCGTAGCCCTGCTCGCCGAGCACGGTGGGGGCGTCGGGGTGGATGGGCACGACCTTCTTGCCGTGCGCCTGCAGGACCTCTGCGATCTCGTACGCCGTGCGACTCGGATCGCCGGAGAGTCCCACCACCGCCCACGTCTCGGCCTCGTCGAGCATGTAGCTGATGGACTCCGGTTTCTGCCAGGCGTTCATGCCCTCCACCGTAGCCGCCCCGGCCACAGCCCCGCATGTGGTCCACCAGACACCGGGAGGCCGTGGCGGCGAGACTCTTTTGGGAAGAGTTAGTAGGAAATCCTACAATCTCTGTCATGTCTGACTTTCCGCTCTACTCCCTGTCCGAGGAGCACCAGGTCGTCCGCGAGGCCGTCCGGGCCATCTGCGACGCCAAGGTCGCTCCCTTCGCTGCCGAGGTGGACGAGGAGGCCCGCTATCCCAGGGAGGCCGCCGAGGCCCTGAAGGCCGCCGACTTCCACGCTGCCCACGTCCCGGAGGCCTACGGCGGCGCCGGTGCCGACGCCCTCGCCACCGTGATCATCATCGAGGAGGTCGCCCGTGCCTGCGTCTCCTCCTCGCTGATCCCTGCGGTGAACAAGCTCGGCTCGCTCCCGGTCCAGATCGGCGGCTCCGAGGAGTTGAAGCAGAAGTACCTCGGCAAGCTCGCCGCCGGCGAGGGCGACTTCTCCTACTGCCTCTCCGAGCCCGACGCCGGCTCGGACGCCGCGAACCAGAAGACCCGCGCGGTCAAGGACGGCGACACCTGGGTGCTCAACGGCGTGAAGCGCTGGATCACCAACGCCGGTGAGTCGGAGTTCTACACCGTCCTGGCGATGACCGATCCGGAGAAGCGCTCCCGGGGCATCTCCGCGTTCGTGGTCGAGAAGTCCGACGAGGGCGTCTCCTTCGGTGCGCCCGAGAAGAAGCTCGGCATCAAGGGCTCACCGACCCGCGAGGTCTACTTCGACAACGTGCGGATCCCGGCCGACCGGATCATCGGTGCGGAGGGCCAGGGCTTCGAGATCGCGATGAAGACCCTCGACCACACCCGGATCACCATCGCGGCCCAGGCCGTCGGTGTCGCCCAGGGTGCGCTCGACTACGCGCTGGGCTATGCCAAGGAGCGCCAGCAGTTCGGCAAGTCGATCTCCGAGTTCCAGGGCCTGCAGTTCCTGATCGCCGAGATGGGGATGAAGGTCGAGGCCGCGCGCCAGATGACCTATGCCGCCGCCGGCCGCTCCGAGCGCGGGGACAAGGACCTGACCTTCTTCGGCGCCGCGGCCAAGTGCTTCGCCTCGGACGTCGCGATGGAGGTCACCACCAACGCCGTTCAGGTGCTCGGCGGCTACGGCTACACCCGTGACTACCCGGTCGAGCGGATGATGCGCGACGCCAAGATCACCCAGATCTACGAGGGCACCAACCAGGTCCAGCGGATCGTGATGGCACGGCAACTCCTGGCCGGGATCCAGTCCGACATCTGAGTCGGACAACAACCCCGGACGAGAAACACCACGACACGCCGTACCAACGGCGTGTCGTGGTGATTTCGGGTCGGCGCAGGGGCCCTACTCGGCCAGCCCGGTGGGACTGCACAGCCCCTCGGGGATGGACTCGGTGTCGTCGTTGGCGATGTAGTCGAACATCTTCTTCGAGCGCTTCTCATCCCAGTTCACCTCGAGGTCGGCGATCGGGACGCCGCAGGTGAGGTCCTGGCGGGTCATCCCCCAGGCGAAGCGGCCGAGCGCGACCGGCCCGGTCCCGTCACTGACCTTCACCGTGGTGGCCGCGGCCATGTTCACCTTCCAGTAGCGCACCGGGTTGATGACGGTCCACGGGCTGACCACCTTGTTGCCGATCGCGCTGACCACCGAGCGCTGGTTCTTGGCGCGGGTGATGTCGCCGTACTGCGGGTCGGACTTCCGCGACCGGGCGAACCCGAGGGCGGTGACGCCGTCGGCCTCCTGGCAGCCCTTCTTGATGTCCAGGTGGGCGTCCCTGTCGCTCATGTCGCGATCCGGGCAGATCTCGATGCCGCCCACGGCGTCGACCAGGTTCACGAAGCCGCCGAACCCGATCTCGACGTAGTGGTCGATCCGGATCCCGGTGTTCTGCTCGATCGTCTCGACCAGGAGCTTCGGTCCGCCGAACGAGTAGGAGGCATTGATCTTGTTGCTGCCGCGACCGGGGATGTCGACGATCGAGTCCCTCGGGATCGACATCAGCAGGTTGGGGCCCTTGCCGATGTGCAGGATCATCATCGTGTCGGTGCGCTTGCCGACCTCCCCGCCGGTGCCGAACCGGCGCCTCTCCTCGTCGCTGAGGTCGCTGCGCGAGTCGCTGCCCACGACGAGGTACGTCGTGCCGTCCTGCTCGCCGGGTCGGTCGCCCTCGGGGAACGCGTCCACGGTGGAGACCTTGCTGAAGGCGAAGAACGGAACGGCGATCAGGAAGGCGAGCCACAGCACAAGGAGCAGGAAGATCCAGCGGAACGGCCGGATCCGGCGCCGCGGACGTCCACGGCCGCGCTGCGGGTCGTGCGGGCCACCCGGGGGGCCGGG
>DATCYH010000706.1:0-9078 GCA_036570405.1 Nocardioides sp. | reverse complement strand
GTGGCCAACAAGCTGCGCAACGCCAGCGTCGTGTCCGTGACGCCACTGAAGGTCCTCCACTTCACCAGCGAGGCCGTCCAGAAGCTCCTGGCCGAGGTACCGACCTTCCGCGCGGCTCTCGAGAAGACCGCCGACGAGCGCTTGGGCAGCACCGGCCCAGCATGATCGGCCCAGCATGATCGGCCCCACATGATCAGCCCAGCGTGAGCGGCGCCGAGGACGACGAGTCCACACGACCGCGGATCTCGCTCGAGCCCGACGTCTTCGGCGCGCTCGAGGCGACCCTGCTCGGGCAGGCGCCTCATCTGACCCGACCCGAGGTGATCGAGCAGGCCGGCGTGACTTATGAGAGAGCCCACGAGTTGTGGCTCTCCCTGGGCTTCTCGCCACCATCCTCCGACGAGCAGGTGATGTTCACCGACGCCGATGTCGAGGCGGTGAAGGTGCTGGGCACCCTGGTGGAGAGCGGCCTGGTCGATTCGGGGCTGGAGTTCGCGCTGACCCGCAGCATGGGTCGCAGCTTCGCTCGTCTGGCCGAGTGGGAGATCAGCGAGCTCGCCGCACGCCTGGTCGACCCGGGCCGGATACTCGACATGGAACAGCTCGACGCCATCATTGCCGCCACGATGCCCCACATCGAGCAGTTGCAGAACTACGTCTGGCGCCGGCACCTGGCCAGCGCCGCCGGCCGGTTGCTGCTGAATGCGTCCGCTGAGGAGGCCACCGAGATGGCCGTGGGCTTCGCGGACGTCGTCGGCTACACCCGACGCACCCGCAGCCTCAGCGCCGCCGGACTCGCCGAGATGGTCGAGCGGTTCGAGTCGACGGTCACCTCGGTGATCTCCAACAACGGTGGACGGATCATCAAGACGATCGGCGACGAGGTCCTCTTCGTCTGCGACGACCCGCATTCGGCAGCCCGTATCGCAATGATCCTCTCCGACGCCCACCAGGCGGGCACGGACTTCCCGCAGGTGCGGATCGGGCTCGCCCACGGACGGGTGCTGAGCCGCCTCGGAGACGTCTTCGGCGAGGTGGTCAACGTGGCTGCCCGGCTCACCTCGATCGCGCGCCCCGGGCGGGTGCTGGTCGATCGCTCCCTGGCCGACGCGGTGCGTGAGCACGACGACGAGTTCCGCGTACGTCGTGCCCCGAACCGCCCCGTCAGGGGTTACAGCCGCTTGGAGGCCTGGGCCCTCAAGCCGCCGAAGAAGCCGTCGCGCAAGCCCGAGCTGCAACCCGGGCGGCAACCCGCCGACGACGAGTGAGCGCCATACCTGAGTTCCATCCCTCGAACGGGTCACCGGGGATGGCTTAGGGTTCAAGGCGTGACCACACCAGGCTCCGCAGACCTCGTGATCGTGGCCAACCGCCTGCCCGTGGACAGGGTCACGCTCCCCGACCGCAGCCGTCGCTGGCGCCGCTCCCCCGGTGGCCTGGTCTCCGCACTCGAGCCCGTGATGCGCAGCAACGACGGCGCGTGGATCGGCTGGACCGGGGTGGCCGACGACGAGACCGACCCCTTCGTGGACGACGGCCTCTGGCTGATCCCGGTGCCGTTGAGCGCCGGGGAGATCGAGGAGTTCTACGAGGGGTTCTCGAACGCGACGCTGTGGCCGCTCTATCACGACGTGGTCGCCAAACCGGAGTTCCACCGTGAGTGGTGGGACGCCTATGTGCGGGTGAACCGTCGCTTCGCCGAGAAGGCCGCCGAGATCGCCGCGAAGGACGCGATGGTCTGGGTGCACGACTATCAGCTCCAGCTGGTGCCGCAGATGCTCCGCGAGCTCCGCCCGGACCTGCGCATCGGCTTCTTCCTGCACATCCCGTCCCCGCCCACCGAGCTGTTCGGCCAGATGCCGTGGCGTCGCCAGATCCTCGAGGGGCTCCTCGGCGCCGACGTGGTCGGCTTCCAGCTCTCCGGCGCAGCCCAGAACTTCGTCCGCCTGGTGCGCCAGCGGGTCGGGCACAAGACCCACCGGGACATGGTCTATCTGCCTGACGGCCGCACCGTGCAGGCGATGGCATTCCCGATCTCGATCGACACCGAGGGCTTCGAGGAGCTGGCCCGCTCCGAGTCGGTGACCGAGCGAGCCGCGCAGATCCGGTCCGCGCTCGGCGATCCGGAGCTCGTGCTGCTGGGCATCGACCGGCTCGACTACACCAAGGGCATCTATCCGCGACTGAGGGCGTGGTCCGAGCTAGTCGCGGACGGGCACTTCAGCGTCAAGGACAGCGTCTTCGTGCAGGTGGCGACGCCGAGCCGCGAGCGGGTCGAGCAATATCGCATCCTGCGCGACGACATCGACCGCCTGGTCGGGCGGATCAACGGCGACCTCGGCCGACTCGGCTCCCCGGCCATCGCCTACATGCACTCCTCCTTCCCGCGCCACGAGATGGCGGCCCTCTATCGCGCCGCCGACATCATGGTCGTCACGCCGTTCCGCGACGGGATGAACCTGGTCGCCAAGGAATATGTCGCCTGTCGCTATGACAACGACGGCGCACTGGTGCTCTCCGAGTTCGCCGGTGCCGCCAACGAATTGCGTCAGGCCTGGCTGATCAACCCCTATGACATCAACGGGATGAAGGACGCCATCGTCGAGGCCGCACGCGCCGAGCCGAAGGAGATCACCCGACGGATGAAGGCGATGCGCAAGCAGGTCAGGGAGAACGACGTCGCGTCGTGGGCGAACCGGTTCCTCGAGGAGCTCGAGGCAGCGCGACCGTCGCACACGAAGAAACTGCGGCCGGTGCGCTGACTAGTCGTCGCGTCAGGGTCTGTGCGACTCCTCCAACTGTGGCGACATCAGGGCGGACACTTCCTCGGCCAGGGCAGGCCCGAGTCGACCCCACCCCGGCTGATAGCCATATTGCTCGCCCAGGCCGTGCCGGGTGCGGGTGCCGGAGACCAGGTCGATGTCCTCGACCGTGATCATCCCCGGGTGCGGAACGCCGACCGCCTCGGAGACCTTGATCAGGTCGCGACGCAGCGACTTGATGTAGTTGTGGCAGCGCACTGCCTTGGACTCCGGGTCGAGACCACGCTGCAGCCACGCGTTCTGGGTGGCGACGCCGGTCGGACAGTGATCGGTGTGACACTTCTGGGCCTGGATGCAGCCGATCGCCAGCATCGCCTCGCGGCCGATGCTGATCATGTCCAGTCCCAGCGCGAAGGCGACCAGCGCGTTCTCCGGGATGCCGAGTTTGCCGGCACCCCAGAACGTGACCTCATCGGTCAGACCCGCGGCGGCGAACCGCTTGTAGACCTCTGAGAACCCGATCCGGAACGGATAGGCCACCGTGTCACTGAAGACCAACGGAGCCGCCCCGGTGCCGCCCTCGCCCCCGTCGATATTGACGAAGTCGACGCCACGACCACGATCGGCCGCCATCTTGGCGACCAGCTGGTCCCACACCTCGAAGTCACCGACCGCCGACTTGACCCCCACCGGGAGACCGGTCTCGGCGGCGATCATCTCGGTGAAGTCCAGCATCGAGTCCACGTCGCCGAAGGCCGTGTGCCGCGAGGGGCTGGCGCAGTCCACGCCCTCCTCGATGCCACGGATCTCCGCAATCTCCGGCGTCACCTTGGCGGCGGGAAGCATCCCGCCCAGGCCGGGCTTGGCACCCTGGGAGAGCTTGATCTCGATCGCCCGCACGGGAGCGCTCGCGACCAGGTCCTTGAGGCGCTCGATGTCAAAGGCCCCAGCCCGGTCCCGACAGCCGAAGTAGGCCGTTCCGATCTGGAACACGATGTCCCCGCCCTGGCGGTGGTACGACGACAGCGCGCCCTCGCCGGTGTTGTGCAGGCAGCCCGCCAACTGGGCACCCTTGTTGAGCGCGGAGATCGCGTTGCCACCCAACGAGCCGAAACTCATCCCGGACACGTTGATCACCGATGCCGGACGGAACTTCTTCGCGCGCTCACGCGGCCCGCCCAGCACCTTGGCCGACGGCAGCAGGACCTCCTCGTCGGTGTGCCGACGGGTGTCTGCGTCGAACTCTGCAAAGGTGCGGTGCTTGACGATGGGATAGCCGACCACGTTCTCCACGTCGTTGTCGGTCCCGAAACCGAAATAGTTGTTCTCCAACTTCGAGGAGGCATAGACCCAGCTGCGCTGGTCGCGACTGAACGGTCGCTCCTCGTCATTGCTGGTCACGATGTATTGGCGCAGCTCGGGCCCGATCGTCGCGAGCCAATAGCGGGCACGCCCCACGAGGGGGAAGTTCCTACGGATGGCGTGTGTCTTCTGGGTGACGTCGATGGCCGCGGCTGCACCCACGGCGGCCGCACCGGCTGCGAGAACTGGCTTCCACTTCATGCCACGTGTCTATCGACATGGGGCGCATAAGTCGAGTCTCCGGTACTTTTCGGACATGGACCTGATTCCGAAGCCCGACCAGGTCGTGTCTGCCGCCGGGAACGTCGCCCACAAGATGCTCTACGGCGGGGTCGCCGACCTGCGCAAGATGCCCCGCACGCTGATCGACGAGGGCATGCTGCGGCAGGTCTATCACTACCGACCCGTCGGCACCACGAAGACGACCGGCGATCCGGTCCTGTTGGTCACTCCGCTCGCCGCGCCGTCGATCTGCTTCGACCTGCGCCGTGGCTGCTCACTGGTGGAGCACCTGGTGACGCAGGGCCGCTCGACCTACCTCGTGGAATATGGCGAGGTCTCCTTCCGTGATCGCAACCTGGGCATGGAGCACTGGATCGACGAGGTGATGCCGGAGGCGATCCGTGCCGCGTCGGCGCACGCGGGCGGGCGGCCGGTGCACGTGATCGGGTGGAGTCTGGGCGGGATCTTCATGACCCTGGCCGCGGCCGACAACGCGGACCTGCCGATCGCCTCGATGACCATCGTCGGGTCGCCGTTCGACGTCGCCAAGGTGCCGCTGGTGGCGCCGCTCCGTCCGTTGGTCAGGTTCGCCGACGGACCGATGTTCGGTGGCATCACCAAGAGCGGTCGGGGTCCGGTCCAGCGCGTCTATCAGGTCATGGGTGGTGCACCGAAGCCGTTGGTGCGCTGGGCCTTCCAGCTCTCGGCCGCGCAGAAGCTGATCTCCAAGCCCATGGTGAAGCTGCAGAACCTCGACGACACCGACTTCCTGGCCCAGCTCGAGGCCGTCGACAACTTCACCGCCAACATGATCGCCTATCCGGGGCGGACGTTCGGGCAGCTGTATCACCGGTTCTTCAAGACCAACGACCTGAAATATGGCTACTTCGAGTTCGGGGATCGCCGCATCGAGATCGCGAACATCGACAAGCCAGTGCTGGTCTTCGGTGGCGCAACCGACGGCATCGCTCCCGTAGCCTGTGTGCAGGCAGTTGTTCCCCTACTCACCGGGTCCCCCGAAGTGCGCTTCGAGGTGGTTCCAGGAGGTCACCTAGGCATGCTCACCGGACGATCCGCACGTGAGACCACGTGGAAGTTCATCGATTCGTGGATCTCGAAGTGGTCGAGCGATCAACCCGAGGTTGGCGATGAGCCGACACCGGCCGCTGCGACCAAGAAGGCACCAGCCAAGAAGACTCCGATGAAGAAGACCGCCGCAAGGAAGCCGAAGCCCGGGGCCCAGGACGCCGCGTCGATCGGCGCCTCACCGACACGACGCTATGGCTCCGGCAGCTCACGCTCGCTGGCCAAGTAGCACTGCCAGACAGCTCGGCGTGCACAGGTGCAGCTTGGCTCAGAGGCGCTTCGCCATCGCGGCACATGCCTCGAGCCACGCGTTCCGGGTCTTCTCCGACAACTGGCCATACTGGATCACCGAGCCCGCCACCAGCGCCGGGTCATAGGGAATCCGGAAGACCGCAGAGGTGCGCTTGGAGTAGACCTCGACGAGGTCCTTGGCCAGCTGGGCGTCGACCTTCTCTGAGGGGTCGGCCAACACGGTCACGGTCTTCTCCCGGATGTTCTGGTGACCGGCATCGGCCAGCGCGTCGAGCATCCAGAGCCCCGAATATCCGGTGTCCTCGCGCACCGTGCAGGTGACCACGATCAGGTCGGCGGTCTGCGCCGCGGCGAGCCAGTTCTCGGCCCGCAGGTTATTTCCGGTGTCGACCAGGATCAGGTGATAGAACCGCTCGAGCAGCCGGTGCACGGCCCCGAAGTCGTCGGCCTTGATGGTACCGGTGACGTCTGCACGCTCGTCCGAGGCGAGCACGTCGAAGTGTGCGTCGCCCTGAGAGCGCACGAAGGCGCCGAGGTCACCGATCCGCGACTCATAAACGTCCTGGAACTTCTCGAGGTCGTCGAGCAGCTCGCGCGTGGTGTTCTGGTGGTTGGCCCGTTCGCCCCGGATGCCGAGCGTGCCGCGGGTTTCGTTGTTGTCCCACGCCACCACTCCGCCGCCGCGCACGGTGCCGAACGTGTAGCCGGCCGCGAGCACGCTGGTGGTCTTGGCCGCTCCACCCTTGGGGTTGGCGAACACGATGGTGCGGGGACCATCGAAGGAGCGCTGTACGGCGGCCCGCGACTCGCGCCAGTTGCGTTCGGCCTTGCCCATCTGGAGCTTGATCAGACCGAAGCTGACCTTGCGCAGGAAGCCGCGCCAGCCCCACGTCGCCGGGCCGATGTCCATGCTCTGGTGACGGTTCAGCAGGAAGTCCTGAGCCGTGGGGAGCCGCTCGGGGACGCCGGGTTGTGAGTGCGGCTGGGCGGAGTGTGACTGGACCGGGTGTGACTGGACGGGGTGCTGCTGCTGTCCTTGGCCGTACGCCGGCTGGCCCGGGCCCTGCGCGGCGAAGTGCTGGCCCTGTTGTTGGCCCGGCAGGTAGGGGCCCTGCTGATACTGAGCGGCCTGTTGCTGGCCCGACTGTTGGACGGGGGAGTGCTGCTGCGGCGACGTCTGAGGAGCCTGCTGACCGAACGACCCGCTCCGCGCAGGCGTTGGGGAACCGCCCGGGGAACCCGGGGGCCCCCACGACTGCTGCTGACCCTGCTGCTGGGCCCAACCCTGTTGCTGGCCCTGCACAGACCCCTGTTGAAGGTCCTGGTGGTTGGGGCCCTGTTGATGACCCTGGTGCTGAGCATCCTGCTGCGCTTGGTTGTAGCGGGTGTGCTCGCTCGAGTCGGACGCACCCGCCTCGGCGTCCAGGTCACCCAGACCCAGCGGATCGGCCGGGTCGACATCCGGCTCCGTCCCGAGTGGCGTCGGCTGGATCTCCCAGCGCGGGCCGTGGCTTCCGGGATTCGTGGGCGATCCGTCCGTCATTGGTTTCCTCCGAGACTTTGAGCCGGCACGGGACCCGCGCCCTGCAAGGAACAGCTCATCCGCATGCATTGTTGCACCAGCAGCGTTGCCCGCTCCCCGGTCACGCAAACCCCCTACGCGACCCCGGTGCATGACATAGGCTCCGGCCATGTCCGAGCCCCTGACCCGCGGCGTACGCCTGGGCTATGCCACTGGCTCGGTCGCCACCGGCGCGTTCGGCACCGTCCCCGGACTGATGCTGCTGCCGTTCCTGACCGACAACCTCGGCATCGGCGCCCTCTATGCCGGGATGATCGTGCTGCTGCCGAAGGCCTGGGACGTCATCCTCAACCCGCTCGCGGGACGGATCAGCGACCGCACCGTCGATCCGCGCGGGCCGCGACGACCTTGGCTGCTGCGCGGCGGTCTCTCGTTGGCCGTGGCCTTCGCACTGCTCTTCGCCGGCCCTTCACTGGGGCCGGGTCTCGATGCGGCCTGGGTGCTGTTCTGGTTCCTGGCCTGCGCCACGGCGTACGCCTTCTTCCAGGTTCCCTATGTGGCCATGCCGGCCGAGATCACCGACTCCTACGACGAGCGCACCCGGCTGATGTCGTGGCGGGTGGCGATCCTGGCCTTCACGATCATGCTTGCCGGCGCCTCGGCACCCGCGATCCGTGACGCCGTCGGCGGGCGCGACGGATATCGCGTGATGGGCCTGATCATGGCCGTGCTGATCAGCCTGGGCGTGATCGGCACCTACTTCGGCACCCGCTCCGCGCCGCACACCGAGGTCGCCCCGGGCAGTGGCTCGCTCGGTGACCAGCTGCGGATCGTCAGCAGGGCAAGGGACTTCCGGCTGCTGCTGACCACCTTCGTGCTCCAGGCACTCGCCACCGGCTGCATGCTGGCCGGCGTCGACTACGTGGCCGGCGACGTGCTCGGCACGCAGGGCACCGCAACGATCCTGTTCGTCTGCTTCGTCGGGCCGGCCCTCCTGCTCACTCCACTGTGGGCCCGGGTGGGGGTGCTGATCGGCAAGAAGAAGGGGTACGTCGCCTCCTCGCTCGTGCTGGCCGGTGGCGCCGCCCTGACCGTGATCGCCCGAGACGCCCCCAACTGGCCGGTCTTCGCTGCGGTCGGCCTGATCGGCATCGGTTATGCCGGCGCCCAGGTCTTCCCGCTGGCGATGCTGCCGGACGCGGCGGCCGCCGACGCGGCACGCACTGGCGAGAACCGGGTGGGCGTGTTCACCGGGGTGTGGACCGCAGGCGAGACCCTCGGCCTCGCTCTGGGCCCGGGCCTGTTCGCGCTGATGCTCACCCTCGGCGACTACCAGTCCTCGACCACCGGTGGCGCCGACCAGCCCGAGTCGGCGGTCACCGCGATCGTCCTGGGCTTCTCGCTCGTGCCCGCGGCGATCGTGCTGGCCTCCCTGTGGTGGCTCTCCCGCTATGCACTCACCTCGTCCCCCGACCCCGCCCCCGAAGCCGAGGACCTGCCCGCATGAACGACGTACTCGCCCGACTCCGCTCGCTGCAGGCAGCCGACCTGCCCGTGCACGGGGGACGCACCCTTGCCTATGTCTATGACTCGGGGCTCACCGACGTCGACGAGGTCGCCCGCACCGCGGTGGCGGCGTACGCCGGCTCGAACGGCCTGGACCCCACCGCCTTCCCCTCCCTGCTGACGATGGAGAACGAGTTGGTCGGCTTCGCCGCCAACCTGCTCGACGGCCCGGAGACCATGGTCGGCACCGTCAGCTCGGGCGGCACGGAGTCCGTGCTGCTCGCGGTGCAGGGCGCTCGCGACGCGCACCCGGAGGTCGGGCGGCCGAACATGGTGGTGCCCTCGACGATCCATGCCGCGTTCTTC
>DATCYH010000705.1:0-4978 GCA_036570405.1 Nocardioides sp. | reverse complement strand
GGCCGACCGTTCGGCTTCTTCCCGGTAGGCGGCAGCCATGGCCACCATGAAGTTGTCACCAAGCCGCCAGAGCAGGGCGACGCCTTCCAGGGCGTCGTCGAGCGGTACGTGCTGGTCGACGCACAGCGCCACGAACCGTTGACGGAGGACGTCGATGTTGATGCGGTAGCCGCGAATGAGGTCCTCAGCCGCCAGGCCAGCGGCAATGCGCCGTCGGACGTGGTCGAGCTTCGGCGGCGTGAAGTCCGGTGTCGGTAACCCTTGTCGTCGAAGGACATCGACGGCCGCCAGACAATTCGACCTCGCCGATTCGGTGAGGTCGTCGGTGGAGACATCGTGGTACGACGGCAGCGTCCGGAGTATTTCCTTGACGGTGATCTCGGCCAGGCTCTCGACGTCGGCGTGCATCGACTCGGCTACGGGGCTCATGCTGATCGTCATCGGCTGTGCCGGTCAGAGGAGAGCCGATGGAGCTCGGCACCACGAGATGCTTGCTGGGCCGACACCTTCCGGCCAGAGCGGCCACTGGCGCGCCAGCAAAGCCGGAACGACAGGGGGAAGACCGGGTTGTCGTTGTTCATCTCATCTCGTCTCCGGGGCTCCCTCGGCTCCCGCGTTTCGAGATTCCGGGTCATGCCGAGAACACCCACCACGGTCTCCTCTCGTCGCAACAGTGTGCCTCCGACGGTCGGGCGAGGTCAAGAGAACCTCGGATGCCGACTTTGCCATGGTCTCGCCGAAGCTCACGAACTGACGCGCCCGATGGACCCCCCCGGCGGCAGCCGGGAAAGCTGGATGATCAGGTGGACGCCCGCCGTGGACGCGTTCGCGCCGCGATCGATCAGCTCTTGCTGGAAAGGCTTGTCCGACACACTCGGTCCGACGAGCGCGACCCGATGTGCACCTCGTGGAGCTCGACGACGGTGAGCCGGCGTGGGGCATCCGCTACCCGCAGGGATCGCTGACCGACGTCGGGAGGATCGAAGGGATTCCCGTGCGCTGCGTCGCGGCCGAGTGGATGTTCAGATTCAAGACGGCGTACCCGCCTGCGGCGAAGGATCTCCACGATGCGCTCGCCGACATGTTCGGGTTCGTCGTGCCCGCCATCCACACCTGACCGGGTACCGCCGGAGGGAGAAGCCCTGGCGCGGTCCGAATCGGCAGTTGAGCCCCGTCGAGCGGCGGGAGCTCACGGCAGGCACTGACTCCGCGGCTGGCCGGCCCGATGGACCAGGGTCGGCGTACTTCCGGGTCGGTCGTGGACCGGACATGATCGATCGTTACGTCAGGGGCCAGTTCGACGAGTCGGAGGCCGTCCGGGGTGATGTCGAGGACGCAGAGGTCGGTGATGATCCGCTGGATCACGCCTTTCCCGGTGTAGGGGAGCGTGCACTCGTTCACGATCTTGTAGCGCCGTCGCGTGCGACGTGCTCCATCAGGACGATGACGCGGCTGGCGCCGTGGACGAGGTCCATCGCTCCGCCCATGCCCTTGATCATCTTTCCGGGGATCATCCAGTTGGCGATGTCGCCACCGGCTGACACCTGCATGGCGCCGAGGATCGCCGCGTCGACCTTGCCGGCACGGATCATACCGAAGCTCAACGCTGAGTCGAAGAAGCTGGCCCCGGCGCGGACCGTGACGGTCTCCTTGCCGGCGTTGATCAGGTCGGGATCGACGGCGTCCTCGGTCGGGTAGGCGCCAGTGCCGAGGATGCCGTTCTCACTCTGGAGCACGAGCTCGACGTCGTTGGGGACGTCGTTCGGCACCAGCCTCGGCAGTCCGATGCCGAGGTTGACGTAGTCGCCATCGGCGAGCTCCGCCGCTGCACGTGCGGCCATCTGCTCACGGGTCCAGGCCATCTCAGCGCAGCTCATTCTGGTCGTGCGTCGTGCTGACGGTGCGCTTCTCGATGCGCTTGTCGGCGGCCTGCTCGGGTGTCAGGGGAACGACGCGGTGCACGTAGACGCCGGGGAGGTGGACGTGATTCGGGTCGATGTCACCGGGCTCGACGAGTTCCTCGACCTCGGCGACCGTGACCCGGCCGGCCATCGCCGCGAGGGGGTTGAAGTTGCGAGCGGCGTCCTTGAAGACGAGGTTGCCGTGGCGGTCACCCTTCCAGGCGCGGACGAGGCCGAAGTCTGAGACGATCGCCTCCTCGAGGACGTACTCGCGCTCGCCGCCGGCCGTGTCGAAGGCCATGACCGGCTTGACCGGGGACTTCTGGACGACGACACCGGTCGGGTCGTACCGCCAGGGCAGACCACCTTCGGCGACCTGGGTGCCGACACCGGTGCGGATGTAGAAGCCGGCGATGCCCGAGCCGCCGGCACGCATGCGTTCGGCGAGCGTCCCCTGGGGGATGAGTTCCACCTCGAGCTCGCCGGACAGGAACTGCCGGGCGAACTCCTTGTTCTCGCCAACGTACGACGCCACGACTCGCCGGAGCCGGCCTGCGGTGAGCAGCAGTCCGAGCCCCCAGTCATCGACGCCAGCGTTGTTGGAGACGACCTCGAGGTCGCTCGTGCCGGTCGGGCGTTGGTCGACCTGGCTCACAACCTGGAACTCTCTCGGGTGGCCATCGTGGCCCGCGTTATCGTGCCCGCAGCGATGCCCCGGCTCTTCACCGGCCTCCGGATCGCACTAGCAGGGTCTTTCATCATGTTGTACGTCGGCGAAGTTCTCGGCGGAAGCGGGGAGGGGCTTGGGTTCCGGATCGTCCTGACGTCTCAGACCGGTGAGTACGACTTGTTGTACGCAGCGATCGCATGCTTCGCGGTGTTGGGTGTCGTCGGCGATCGCTTGCTCCTGATGGTCGGTCGCCGCCTCACCCGCGGCCACGAACTGGAGGTACTTGGCGATGCGCGGTAATGCGTCGTTGCGATCCACGTCGGTCACGCTGGCCCTGGCCGGTGCGGCAGGGGTCCTGTTGGCATGGTGGATCGCCACAACCGACGCCGGTGGCGGCGGGGGCCGCATTGCAAGCCCCCTGGACACGGCGACGGAGGGTTGGAACCTGCTGACGGACTCGGTCTTCTGGGATGCTGCGGCGGTCACTGCCCTTCGGGGCGGCGCCGGCCTGCTGCTCGCCGTGATGGTGAGCGTCGGCGCGGCCTTCGCCCTCGCTCGTAATCGTTTCGTCAACGCTGCCGCCGAACCCCTCGTCAGCCTGCTCTATCCCGTGCCGCGGGTCGCGCTGTTCCCCATCGCGACACTCGCCTTGGGTTTCGGCGCGGCTCCGCAGATCTCACTGGTAGCCCTCGAGTGCTTCTTCCCGCTCACGGTGACGCTCTACGCCGGCTTGCGGTCGGTCGACCGCAACGTCATCTGGCTCACCTGGAACGCGGATGCTGGGAGGCTGCGGACCGCTGGGATCACGCTGAGGCTCGCCTTGCCGTCGCTGTTCACCGGGTTCCGGATCACCGCACCGCTGATGCTGACCCTCGCCGTGGCAACCCAGATGTTCACCGGTGGGTCAGATGGCTTGGGTTATCTGATCGTGGACGCCACCGCCAGGCTCCAGACCGCGACGCCATCGCCATCGCCATCTTGGTGGGAATCTTCGGGTTCTGTATCGACCGCTTGATCGTGCTCATGGAGCGGGCCACGGCCGGGACTGCTGCACCGGTAGGCGACATCTAAACCTGAATCCACCGATGTTGCCGTTGTCTGATCGGCGTGTGAAATACGAAATGCCCTTGTGTTGCAGGAAATTGGGACTATTTGACATCTGGCGTTCCGCCATGACCAGCGCGGTCTTGACCGCTGGTCTGACGTTTATTGTCGTCGCAGCACAAGCGCTGTCGGCTGTCTTGGTCCAGGCGGACGCTCCGCGAGGGATTGTGAGAGCCGTGGAGGCCATCGACCCTCCACAGTGGTAGTTCTTCATCTTCATTGTGGTGCTCTCCATCGTCCTGGGAGCTTTCATCGACGGACTGTCACTCATTCTCGTGACGCCCGTCATGCTCCCGCTCGTCGATCACGTGGGCATGGATCCCTACATCTTCGGCATCCTGCTCTTCTTGCTGGTTGAGCTGGGCCAGATCACTCCGCCTCTTGGCATCGACCTGTTCGTGCTGAAATCACTTTCTCGAGACACGACCTTGGGTGAGATCTTCCGAGCGGCACTGCCTGTCTGCGCCATGATCATCCTCGTGGCCGTCATCGTCTTCCTCGAACCATCAGTAGCCTTCTTCCTACCTGACAGCATGGCTGGATGACCGGCTCGACGTCGCCCGGTGTGGGTCAGCGTTGTGGTATGTGATCGGGACGCTGCTCCGCATCCGCGCCCGCTCCTCGAGTGAAACGACCGCCTCCCGAGGCCGCCCTGCGACGACGTTGAGGTCCTCCAGACGGCGGGCGACCTCGATCCGAAATGGCGGGACGTCGGCCTCATAGACCTTGAACGGAGTGCCCAACTGACGGGCCTGCTTGATGGCGGCGGTCGACGCCGAGTCGGCCAGCTGGGCGATCCTGGAATCGGCCAACGGATGGAACCCAAAGCCGAACAGCGCCTTCATCTGCTCGGCCGTGACGGGGTCGCCCTCGTCCAGGCCGTCGATGCCTGCCATCCCCGCGCCCATCCACTGGCCGGGGGTCTCACCGTGATCGGTGTAATACGTCGCCAGCGGCGTGTGGCCCTTCTCGGTCGCATCCATCGCAGCAACCTGCCGGGTCAGGTAGTCGTACCCCGACCCAGCCGTCAGCTTGTGGATCGACATCGTCACGCGCGGTAAGGCCACGGAGATACCGCGCGGCGGTCAGTGGTTCATCGTTCAACTACCGAGGATGCAATAGGTGTGTGGGGGTTCGTTGGTCCGGTCGAGGTCCGGGGGACGAGGTCGAGACGTGTCGGCAGGGGAGTGTCCACTGGAAGAGTGGCTCAGGGCCTTGACGGTCAAGGACGTCGTCGAGGTGAGGAGCAGATCATGGGCCGATCGATCCGACAGCAGGCGCGAACGAAGGCGTTGCAGGCGCA
>DATCYH010000704.1:0-5129 GCA_036570405.1 Nocardioides sp. | reverse complement strand
GCCGGTTCGTAGCGGACCCGGTTCCCGGCCGCCACGAGGCGCCAGACGAGGTCGACGTCCTCACCGACGCGCAGGTCCTCGGCGAATCCGGAACCGAGGGCCTCGACCCGGCCGACCAGACATGCGCTGGGCAGCCAGCCGACGGCTGCGCCCGGACGGACGGAGCCGGGCACGCTGCCGAGGGTGAGGGAGGACCGGGCCGCGTCGTACCGTTCGAACCAGCGTGGGTGGTCGGTGTGGACGGTGCCGATGATCCGTGGTCCGACCAGCGCCACCTTCGGGTCTGTGAAGTGCTTCGCCAACGACAGCAGGGCATCTGGGGTGACCGTGACGTCGGAGTCCACGAAGGCCACCAATGGGGTGGACACCTTGGCCAGGCCGGCATTGCGAGCGCCGGCGGGGCCGAGGTTGATCGGAAGGTGCATCACGTCGGCGCCGCGGGCTGTGGCAACGGCGGCCACCGCGGAGGGGTCTGCGGACCCGTCGTCGACGACCAGGCAGCTCAGGTGGTCAAGGGCGGCGAGTGCCCTGTCGAGCTGTGCGGCGCGGTCCCTGACCGGGATCACCACGGTGATGTCGCGAGGGTCGGGCATAGGGTGGTCATCGAGCAGAGGAACTGCGATGTTCGTTGCCAGCAGTCGTTCGGTCAGCACCGCGCCGGTCGGCGAGGACACGGTCATCTGGCCCTGGTGGAGCAGGTCTGCGGCGACGGGTGAGAGGCGGAGCACGGTCAGCGGGGACCCACCGACCAGCAGTCGGCCACCGTCCAGGACGCGTACGTCGTCGGCGATGCGGACTCCGAGGTGCCCCGAGGCAGGCCAGCCCGCACTCATCGGATGAATCCGCCATCGGCGTTGATGACTGAGCCGTTGAGGACTGCGCCTTCGGGTGAGCAGGCGAAGGTGATGGTGGCGGCGATCTCGTCGGGGGTGAGTGCTCGGCGCAGGAGTTGGTGGTTGGCGAGTTCGGTGGTGTCGATGTCGTAGAGGTGTGCGGTGGCGGTGAGCATGGCGGTGTTGGTGGAGCCGGGAGAGACTGCACAGGCGGTGATGCCGGTGCCGACGAGGTCTGCGGCGAGGCCCTTGACGATGCCGATCACGGCGTGCTTGGCGGCGCTGTAGCCGGCGAGGTGGAAGAGCCCGTGTTCGCCTGCGGTGGACGCGATGGCGACGAACCGGCATCCGGAAGGATCCGGGTTGGACAACAGTGCGGGCACAGTGGCGGCGGCAGTGTTCCAGACCCCGCGGACGTTGATGTCCCACATCAGTTCCATGGCCGCGGGATCGCTCTTCCACAGCGGGGTGCCGCCGGTGATGACGGCTGCGGCAGCCACGACTGTGTCGAGTCGGCCGGTGCGTTCGAGGGCCAGGTCGACGCCCTGGGTGAGGGCGTCGGGGTCGCGGACGTCGGCGATGAGGGGCAGCACCTGTCCGTCGTAGGCCGTGGCGAGGGATTCCAGGTCGGCTCGGGTGGCCTGGGCATAGGGCAGGCAGGGTGACAGGTCGTCGCCGATGCACCAGTCGAGGGCGACGACGTGGTGTCCGGATGCGGCGAGGCGCTGCACGGTGGCTGCCCCGATGCCCCGGGCGGCTCCCGTGACCAGGGCGGTCCTCACCCGGAGGCCTCGGTCGGTCCCACCGCATCGGATGGGGCGAGCCTGCCGAGCACGTCGGCGACCATCGTGTCGAAGACGCTGCGGCCGTGTGCCGCGGTGGCGCCGGTGGGGTCACCGAGGACGCCGTTGGGTGAGACGGCAGCGATGCCGCCGGTGATCAGGTCGTCGAGGATCTCGCGGAGGGGTGCGGTGTTGCCTGCCTGGGCGCGGTCCATGCGGACGGTGCGTGGCCGCAGGTGCAGCATCAGGGAGGTTTCGGTGTGCCCGGCGTGCAGGTCGAACTCCTCGGTGGCGCACGGCACCCAGGTGACGTCGTGGCCTTCGTCGCGCATCTGGGCGACCGCGCTGCGGAGTGCCTCGAGGTTGCCGCCGTGGGCGTTGACGAAGACCACGCGGTCGGCCCAGGTGCGCATCGAGCGGACCAACTCGACGAGCACCAGTCGCAGGGTCGGGGTGCCGATCGAGCAGGTGCCGGCAAACGACTGGTGTTCCCCGCTGGAGCCGTAGGACAGTGCGGGTGCGACCCAGGTGCCGGGCAGGTGCCCGGCGAGTGTTGCGGCGACTGCCTCTGCGACGGCGACAGCGATGGTGGTGTCGGTGTCCAGGGGCAGGTGGGGGCCGTGCTGTTCGATGGAGCCGACCGGGACCAGCACGAGCGGGGCGCGTGCTGCCTGGGTGGTGGTCGCTGTGGCGAGGTTGCTGGCCATGTCGGGTCCCCCTCGGTTCGGGTGCGGGTGTCAGGTGCCGAGGTGGTGGTGGAAGCCGTCAGGCACGATCACGTGCTCCTCGGTGAGGTCGTCGATGGAGGCGACCCCCAGACCCAGCAGTGCGGAGTCGATGCCTCCGCGGAGCACGTCGAGGACGTTCTCCACGCCGCCCTGGCCTCCTGCGCCGAGGCCCCACAGGTAGGCGCGGCCGATCATGACTGCCTTGGCGCCCAGGGCGAGGGCCTTGACGACGTCGGAGCCACGGCGTACGCCGCCGTCCATCACGACGTCGATCTGGTGTCCGACGGTGTCGGCGATCGGCTTGACCATCCGGATCGCGGCCGGCGTGCCGTCGAGGTTGTTGCCGCCGTGGTTGGAGACCGAGAGCCCAGAGACCCCTGCGTCCACGGCACGCTTGGCGTCATCGATGCGGCACACGCCCTTGAGCAGGAACGGCTTGCCACCAGAGATCTGCTGCCACTGCTCGCGCATCCAGGCCACGTCGGCCCACGACGGCGGCGGCGTGGTCATCCACTCGTAGTAGGCACCGAAAAAGGTGGGGCCCTTCTGCTCGCCGGGAGCCGCCAGATTGGGCGCGGTGAGGTCGGGGATCTGCCCGGTCCGGGCGAAGTCATAGAGCCAGCGCGGCCTGGTGGCCACCTGCGGCGACATCCGGATCATGGTCTTGAGGTCGACCTTCTCGGGGATCTCCGGGCTGCCCCAGTCGCGGCCCATGGAGAACGACCAGTCCAGGGTCGCGATGAGGCCCTGGGACCCGGCGTCCGCGGCGCGCTGCATCCGCTGGATCATCACATCGCGATCGCCGGTCCAGTACATCTGGAAGAAGGTGGTCGCGCCGGTGGCGGTGACCTCCTCGACGGACTTCGAGGCGAAGTTCGACAGCCCCATGATTGTGCCGCGGGCGGCGGCCGCGCGGGCCACCGCGACCTCGCCGTCGGGGTGGACCGCCTGTACGCCGGTGGGCGAGATGATCACCGGCAGCGAGATCTCCTGGCCCAGCACCGAGGTGCCCAGCTCGCGCTTGGCGTGGTGCCCGGCGACATGGGGTGCGAAGCCGAGGTGGGAGAAGCCGGACTGGTTGTCACTGATCGACTGACCACGCTCGGACCCGGCGACCAGCGCGCCGTAGACCGGCGCAGGCAGGCGCTTGCGGGCGCGCTGCTGGGCCACCGCGACCGACTCGAACCAGGGGTTGGTCCGCCACGGGTTCTGCAGCCACTCGGGCTTGGTGATGCGAGACATAACGCTGTTCCTCTTCAGGGGGTGAAGCCGGCCAGGGGGTTCTCCGCGCACGCCGAGACCGGGGGCGCGGTCGGGGGAGTGAACCCGTCGGGACGCCGGGACAGGGTGAGCATCACCGGCTGGTTGCGGGTCGGGTTGGTCTTGGAGTGGTCCTGGCTGGCGGCCGGGATCAATCGCTCCCCGGCCAGGGCGGTCTCGCCGTAGCCCTGCACGCACTCGGGGTCGGGGCCGTCGAGGGGGAGGCCGGTGAAGAACTTCGCGGCCATGCACCCACCGCGGCACGAGTCGTAGAAGTCGCACTTGGCGCATGCCCCACCGGTCTGGGGTGAGCGCAACTCGTTGAAGAGCTCGGAGGTCTGCCAGACGGACTGGAATCCGCCGTCGGTGAGCAGGTTGCCGGCCAGGAAGTTGTCGTGGATCGCGAACGGGCAGGCATAGACGTCCCCGATCGGGTCGATCAGGCAGACCACCCGGCCGGCGCCGCACAGGTTCAGCCCGGGCAGTGCGCCGCTGCCGTCGGCCCCACCGAACGCGGACAGGTGGAAGAACGAGTCACCAGTGAGGACCTCCTCACCGTTGGCCATCAACCAGTCATAGAGCTCGCGCTGCTGGGCGGGCAGGGGATGCAACTCGTCCCACACGTCAGCGCCACGACCGCTGGGACGCAGTCGCGTGAGCCGAAGCGTGGCGTCGTACTTGTCAGCAAGAGCCTTGAACTCGTCGAGCTGGCCGATGTTCTGCCGGGTGCAGACCACCGAGATCTTCGCGTCCTTGAAGCCTGCTGCCTGCAGGTTGCCCAGCGCGCGAAGCGCCATGTCGTAGGAGCCGGGGCCACGCACATAGTCATTGACGTCAGCAGTCGCGCCATCGAGCGAGATCTGCACGTCCACATAGTCGGTCGAGGCGAGGAACTCGGCCCGCTCCGGGGTGATCCGGACGCCGTTGGTGGAGAACTTCACCCCCACCTGGTGGTCCACGGCATATTCCAGCAGGTGCCAGAAGTCTGGGCGGATGGTCGGCTCCCCGCCACCGATGTTCACGTAGAACACCTGCATACGCTGCAGCTCGTCGATGACCGCCTCACACTGTTCGGTCGACAACTCGCGAGGGTCGCGACGTCCACTGCTCGACAGGCAGTGTGCGCATTCGAGGTTGCAGGCATAGGTCAGCTCCCAGGTCAGGCAGATCGGGGCATCCAGCCCAAATTCGAACTGCTGCACCAACGAACCAGTCGTGGGGCGTTCTGCGGTGACAGTCATGGTTGCTCCTGGGTGCGGGGACGGATCATGTCTGTGGCGGCCAGGCCACGCAGTGCCTCGGCGTACGCCGTGTGCTGTGCGGTGGGGATCCCCACCGAGATGAGTGCCGACCGGACGTCGGGTTGCTCGCTCAACGAGCGCACCGCCGCAACGAGCTCGGGACGCTTGAGGAAGGTCAACTTCCGGTTCCCGAAGTGATAGGCCATCGCTCCGAACGGCTCCGGCCGCAACGCCACTGACGGGGAGAGTGCCCAGGGCTCGTCGAGAAACTCGACGAACCCCGGG
>DATCYH010000703.1:0-4552 GCA_036570405.1 Nocardioides sp. | reverse complement strand
GAAAACAGGGTCGATCCGGGACTTCTTGGCCGTCGCTCGACGCGATCCCACACGCTTGCCTGCCCCTTGCCTTGCCACGCCTTCATTGTGTCAGGCAATCGGTTGGCGCACTAACCGATCGAACGAACTCGTGTCCGGTCTCCGACACGCATGCCGGCGACCATTTTCGGCGCCCGGCACGCTCCTGACCTGCGGTTTTGGAACGGCTGGGGAGCAAGGTCGAAAATCTCCTGGGACCCGCTTGCATCCGCTCGTGGTTCCGACGTACGGTTACCACTACATCTAGTAGTTACACCGTTGTGGTTTTCCACATCTAGTCCACAGAACCGGGTCGTTCGATCCACAGGACTGGCTGCTGAACGCACAGGTTGACCGCTACTTGTCCACAAGTAAGGCGCAGTTCTCCACAGGCCGGTGACACTCCAGCGGGCTCCGCACAGGGGCTCTGTTCGGTGTGCCCGAGTGAGGAATGGCGCCCGATCCGCAGACGTTGACCAAGGGAAGGGAGTTGCTCCAGACATGCACTGTCCGTTCTGCCGCAGCACCGACACCAAGGTCCTCGACTCGCGGGTCGGCGACGACGGTGGCTCGATCCGCCGGCGGCGCTCGTGCCCGCAGTGTGGCAAGCGCTTCTCGACCGTGGAGCAGATGCAGTTGATGGTGCTCAAGCGCTCCGGCGCGACCGAGCCGTTCAACCGGGACAAGGCGATCAACGGCGCCCGCAAGGCGTGCAAGGGTCGTCCCGTGACCGAGGACCAGCTCGCCTGCCTAGGCCAGACGGTCGAGGACACGCTCCGCAGCGACGGGTGGGCCGAGGCACCCGCCAACGAGGTCGGTCTGGCCATCCTCGGTCCGCTGCGCGAGCTCGACGAGGTTGCCTATCTCCGCTTCGCCAGCGTCTACCGCGCGTTCGAGTCCGCGGACGACTTCGAGGCCGAGATCGCCATGTTGCGCGCGGAGCGCATCCAGGTTGCCGAGGAGAGCCTCGAGCGCTCGCCCCGCAACCAACCCCAGCCCACGGGCTGACCCAGACTGCCCGGCACGTAGTGGGGAAGCTGCGTGCCGGGCACCCCTCATCATCACTCCCCGATGCAGCACTGCGACCCCGCCTGGGGGAGCGACAGACATCAGCAACACCAGCAGCACCAGCACGACGACACAGCAGGACCAGGGAACAGCCGGAGTTCGAGGAAAGAGGAGACATGACGGAGACGGTCAGCGGAGGATCTGCAAAGGCGCAGTCCAAGGCCAAGGGCAAGGGCATGAAGATCGAGCGGGTCTTCAGCACCAAGGGCGTGCACCCCTACGACGAGATCAACTGGGAGCGCCGCGACGTCGTACAGACGAACTGGAAGACCGGTGACACCGTCTTCGAGCAGCGCGGTGTGGAATATCCCGACTTCTGGAGCGTCAACGCCTCGACGATCGTCACCACGAAGTACTTCCGCGGCGCCGTCGGCACCGACACCCGCGAGTGGAGCCTCAAGCAGCTCATCGACCGGGTCGTGAAGACCTACACCGCCGCCGGTCGCGAGCACGGCTACTTCGCGTCCACCGCCGACGCCGAGCTCTTCGAGCACGAGCTGACCTGGCTGCTCGTGCACCAGTACTTCTCCTTCAACTCCCCGGTCTGGTTCAACGTCGGCACCCCGTCCCCGCAGCAGGTCTCGGCCTGCTTCATCCTCTCCGTGGATGACTCGATGGACTCGATCCTGAACTGGTACAAGGAAGAGGGCTTCATCTTCAAGGGCGGCTCCGGCGCCGGCCTCAACCTGTCGCGCATCCGTTCCTCCAAGGAGCTCCTCTCCTCCGGTGGTACGGCGTCCGGCCCGGTCTCCTTCATGCGCGGCGCGGACGCGTCCGCGGGCACCATCAAGTCGGGCGGCGCCACGCGTCGTGCGGCCAAGATGGTCGTCCTCGACGTGGACCACCCCGACATCGAGGAGTTCGTCGAGACGAAGATGCGCGAGGAGGACAAGATCCGCGCGCTGCGCGACGCCGGGTTCGACATGGACCTGGGCGGCAAGGACATCACCTCCGTGCAATACCAGAACGCCAACAACTCGGTGCGCGTCACCGACGAGTTCATGCGTGCGGTCGAGGACGGCACCGAGTTCGGCCTGAAGGCCCGTGGCACCGGCGAGGTCATCGACACCGTCGACGCGCGTGGCCTGTTCCGCAAGATCTCCGAGGCCGCGTGGGCATGTGCCGACCCGGGCCTGCAGTACGACGACACCATCAACGACTGGCACACCAACCCCGAGACCGGCCGGATCACCGCGTCCAACCCGTGCTCGGAGTACATGTCGCTGGACAACTCGTCGTGCAACCTGGCGTCGCTGAACCTGCTCAAGTTCCTCAAGGACGACGACACCTTCGACGCGCCGCTGTTCGCCAAGGCCGTCGAGCTGATCATCACCGCGATGGACATCTCGATCTGCTTCGCGGACTTCCCGACCGAGCCGATCGGCGAGACCACCCGCAACTACCGCCAGCTCGGCATCGGCTACGCCAACCTCGGCGCGCTGCTGATGGCGATGGGCCTGGGCTATGACTCCGACGGCGGCCGTTCGATGGCTGCCTCGATCACCAGCCTGATGACCGGTACGTCGTACCGCCGCTCGGCCGAGCTGGCCGGCATCGTCGGTCCCTACAACGGCTATGCCCGCAACGCGGACGCCCACAAGCGCGTGATGCGCAAGCACCAGGCCGCCAACGACACGGTGCGCACCCTGCACACCGAGGACCTGGCCGTGCACAAGCTGGCCACCACCGAGTGGGCGAAGGTGCTGGAGATCGGTGAGAAGAACGGCTTCCGCAACGCGCAGGCCTCGGTGCTCGCGCCGACCGGCACCATCGGCTTCATGATGGACTGCGACACCACCGGCATCGAGCCCGACTTCTCCTTGGTGAAGTTCAAGAAGCTCGTCGGCGGCGGCTCGATGCAGATCGTCAACCAGACGATCCCGCGGGCGCTGAAGAAGCTCGGTTACCAAGCGGAGCAGATCGAGGCGATCGTTGCCTACATCGCCGAGAACGGCCACGTCATCGACGCGCCGGGTCTGCGCCAGGAGCACTACGAGATCTTCGACTGCGCGATGGGTGCCCGGGCGCTCAAGCCGATGGGTCACGTGCGGATGATGGCGGCTGCTCAGCCGTTCCTTTCCGGTGCGATCTCGAAGACCGTGAACCTTCCGGAGAGCGCCACCATCGAGGACGTCGAGGACGTCTACCTGCAGTCCTGGAAGCTCGGCCTGAAGGCGACCGCGATCTACCGCGACAACGCGAAGGTCGGCCAGCCGCTGGCCGAGGGCAAGGGCGAGAACAAGGGCAAGGACTCCAACTCGGCCGAGGTCGTGGAGAAGGTCGTGGAGAAGGTCGTCTACGCCCCGACTCGCAAGCGTCTGCCGAAGTCGCGCGTCTCGCGGACCACGTCGTTCACCGTGGGTGGCGCCGAGGGTTACATGACCTCGGGTGCCCACAACGACGGCGAGCTCGGTGAGGTCTTCCTCAAGCTCGGCAAGCAGGGCTCGACCCTGGCCGGCGTGATGGACGCCTTCTCGATCGCAGTCTCGATCGGCCTGCAGTACGGCGTGCCGCTGGAGACCTACGTCTCGAAGTTCACCAACCTGCGCTTCGAGCCGGCCGGCATGACCGACGACCCGGACGTGCGGATGTCGCAGTCGATCATGGACTACATCTTCCGTCGTCTGGCCCTGGACTACATGTCCTTCGAGGACCGCTCGGCACTCGGCATCTACTCCGCCGAGGAGCGTCAGCGCCAGCTCGAGACCGGTTCCTATGAGCTCGTCGAAGAGACCGGCAACGCGGCCGAGTTGGTCGTCGAGACCGCTGCCGAGGCCCCGGTTGCTCGGGAAGCGAGCGTCACCGAGGCAGCTGTCTCGACCGACACCCAGGGAGCGCACACCACTGCTGAGCTCCTTGAGAAGATCAGCGGCACCGCGATCGACAGCCCGCTCTGCTTCACCTGCGGCACCAAGATGCGTCCCGCCGGCTCGTGCCACGTGTGCGAGGGCTGCGGAAGCACCTCCGGCTGCAGCTGATGTCGAGTTGCGTGGAGATGGCATGTGCGAGTTGCACGAAACGGCACTGAGTTGCACTAGTGCCAAGGGCTATGACTATCACCGTCAGGGTGATAGTCGGTGATAGCGCACGATCATCGGCCGGCCCGGTCCCTCTTCGTGAGGGGCCGGGCCGGCTGCGCGTTCAGGAGGCGGCGGGACCGTCGAAGGCGGTCCCCGCTACCGCCGCAGGTATGGGGTGCAATCGGGCAGCAGGAAGCTCGTCGGCCGACGAAGTTGTCGGTGCGGCGTGATCAGATGAGGCGGGCCACCGAGGCCCAGACAAGAAGCGAGAGGCCGGCCTTGCCGGGCCGGCCCCTCGTGGCTCTGACAGAGAAGTCAGATGCGGTTCCTCACCGTCATCAGACCACTGTCTGCGCCGACTTGTCACGTCGACGCAGGCAGGAGGTGAGAAATGGCTAGGAACACGAAGCAGACCAGCGCCAAGGCGGCGAAGGCTGCGAGCAAGG
>DATCYH010000702.1:0-5758 GCA_036570405.1 Nocardioides sp. | reverse complement strand
GGAGCCACCACCGCGGTCACCGCGCACCGGGTCGAGGTCGTGCACCGCGGCCAGCGCCACGTCTTCGCCCGCCCTGACCTCTTCGCCGACCAGGGCCCCGCGGTCGGCGACGGCACCATCCTGGCCCCGATGCCGGGCACGGTGCTGCAGGTCAACGTGGCGGTCGGTGACCGGGTCAGCGCCGGCGACCCGCTCGGCGCGATGGAGGCGATGAAGATGGAGCTCGCCCTCAAGGCGCCCTTCGACGGCACCGTGGTCGAGGTGAACCACGCGGCCGGGGAGCAGGTCGCGCTGGGCGTCGTACTCTTCTCGGTGGAGCCCGACTCCGAGGAGGCCGCCGAATGACCGCACTGCCCGCGAAGGTGACGATCTGGGAGGTCGGCGCCCGCGACGGCCTGCAGAACGAGAAGTCCGTGGTCGACGTGCAGACCAAGGCCGAGTTCGTACGCCGCCTGCTCGCCGCCGGCCTGCCGATCGTCGAGGCGACCAGCTTCGTGCACCCCAAGTGGGTGCCGCAGCTCGCCGACGCGGCCGAGCTGATGGCGATGCTGGACAACCCTGACCTCCCGGTCCTGGTCCCCAACGAGCGAGGCCTGGACCGGGCCCTCGAGCTCGGGCTCAAGCACATCGCGATCTTCGGCAGCGCCACCGAGACGTTCGCCAACAAGAACCTGAACCGCAGCCTGGACGAGCAGTTCGCCATGTTCGAGCCGACGGTGGTGCGGGCGCGCGAGGCGGGAATGGACGTCCGTGCCTATGTCTCGATGTGCTTCGGCGACCCGTGGGAGGGTGCGGTGCCGATCGACCAGGTGGTCTCGGTGGGCAAGCGGCTCTTCGACCTCGGTGCCAGCCAGCTCAGTCTCGGCGACACGATCGGGGTCGGCACCGCCGGCCACGTGAAGCAGCTGATCACCGCCTTCGGCGAGGCCGGGCTCGGCACCGACGCGCTCGCGGTGCACTTCCACGACACCTATGGCCAGGCGCTGGCCAACGCCTATGCCGCACTCGAGGTCGGGATCACCACCTTCGACGCCAGCGCCGGCGGCCTGGGTGGTTGCCCCTATGCCGAGAGCGCGACCGGCAACCTGGCCACTGAGGACCTGGTCTGGATGCTCAACGGCCTCGGCATCGAGCACGGCGTGGACCTGGACTCGCTGGTCGCGACCGGCGTGTGGATGGCGGAGAAACTCGGCCGGGAGAGCCCGAGCCGAGTGGTCACTGCCCTCGCCTGACGACTTACCCCCACCCCCAAACTCCCAACGCTGACCCGTCGTGAATTCACATTCTGCGTAGCCGCAGAACGCGAATTCACGACGGGTCAGCGTCGCAGGTGGTCCGGGTTGGCCCTTGTGGTGGGTGTCCTCAGCGCTTCTTGGTGAGCTGGGGACGAGCCAGCAGCTCCTTGGCCGCATAGCGACCGATTCGCCAGGTCGACCACGCATCGGCGCTCATCCCGACCGCACCGCCGAGCACCGGGACGCGCCGACCGACGGTGGTGGCCATCCGCTTGCCGGCCACGGCCGAAAGGAGCTCGGCGGCGACGACACCGGAGATCGTGGTGTCCAACTGAGGGTCATGGGCCGGCGCGGTCGCGATCGCCATCGGGGGAGCAGGGATCCGGCCCTCCTTGATCACCCGCTTCACGTCGGACTCACCGAGCAGGCAGAGCAGTACGGCGGTCTGCACCTTCGGGTCGGCGAGGTCATGACCCCGCAGCGAGGCGATGACGGCGACCATCCGAACCTGGATCAGCGCCAGACCGGTGATGTTGACGGGGATGGTGGCAGCCGCGGTGACGAGACCGCCGATGTTGGTCGCGAAGCCCTGCGCGCCGGCGTACTCCACGTGGCGCAGGATGGTCTTGTCGACCGCCTCGTCCACGTTGCCGCCGGCCTTGGCGAGCTTGTTGCCAGCCGCCTCGGCCGCGGAGTCCAGCGGTCCGATGCCGTCGATGGCGCGCCGGAGTGCCTCGCGGACGAACCCGTGGGTGTAGTGCGGCGCCAGGTCCGTGATCTTCGGAGCGAACTTCTTGCCGACCGTGCTTCCAATGCCCATGTGGACATCCTAGGCAGGCGTTCGCGATCACTAGGCTGTCCGCGTGCCGACCGAACCTGATGCGACTCCTTGGGAGTTTCCCGATCCCAGCGGGGTACGCGACGACCTGGTCGCGATCGGCGCCGACCTGCGGCCCGGCACGCTGTTGCGCGCCTATCGGTCGGGCTTCTTCCCGATGCCGGTCGACGGCGAGCTCGGCTGGTGGTCGCCGCAGCGCCGAGGGGTCCTGCCGCTGGACGGCGTACGCCTCACCCGCTCGCTGCGCAAGTCATGCAAACACTTCGAGATCCGCGTGGACACCGCATTCGAGGTGGTCATCGACGCCTGTGCTGACCCGTCGCGCGACGGCAGCTGGATCGACCCCGAGATCCGCGCTGCCTACGTCGAACTGCACCGGCTCGGCTGGGCGCACTCGGTCGAGGCCTGGCGCGACGGCGAGCTGGCCGGGGGACTGTACGGCGTCGCGGCGGGCGGTCTCTTCGCGGGCGAGTCGATGTTCCACCGGGTCCGCGACGCCTCCAAGGTGGCCCTGGTGGGCCTGGTCGAGCTGCTCGACGACGGCCGCGAAGAACGGCTGCTCGACGTCCAGTGGCAGACCGATCACCTTGAGTCGCTCGGCGTGGTGGAAATCGCGCGGGTCGACTACCTGGCTCGTCTGCGCGCGGCGCTGGCGCTGCCGCTGCCCGAGCGCTTCGACGTATGAGGCACTCTTGTCCACAGCGACCCACCCGTGAGGAATGACCACGATGAGCCGAATCTCTCTTGCCTGCGCCGCACTGTTGGCGCTCGGTCTGCTCACCGCCTGTGGTGACGACTCGTCCGGGGGAGGAGCCAGTCCCACCCCCGAGGGAACCAGCAGCGCCTCCCCGCAGCTGCCGGGCACTGGCTCGCAAACACCGGGGACACCGGGGGCACCGGACGCTGGGTCCGGCTCGGCCGACGACGGACCCACGGTGCCGTTGCCGACCACGACCGTCACCGGCGCGGAGGCGCCGTACTGCCAGGCCGCCCTCGAGGCCGGGCTGGCCGCGGACATCCAGTCCCTGCGCAGCTCCATCACCGTGCTCGCCTCCAGCCTGCCGAGCCGGGCCGACGAGGAGGTCGTCGAGGGGCTGGAGCTGCTGCGCGACCTCTATGCAGACGCCGACGACCTGGCCTCCGCGGGTGAGGCCTATGCCGACGCGTCGAAGTCGGAGCAGGCAAAGATGGACACCTACTTCGCTTTCCAGTCGAAGACGTGCGACTGAACAACTGGTGTCGGGCGGGGTGTCTGAGAAGATCTTGAGAACGGCAGTGTAGAAACAGGCCGGGGTGGGCAGGGTGCCCTTGATATCCCTGAGTAGTTCACTGGAAGGTGACAAAATGCGTACCAAGCGACTTGCACTCGTCGGAGCCAGCCTTGTCCTGATGGGCGGCATGACCGCGGCGTGTGGTGGTGGCGCTTCGGGTGCGCCCGACGACGCGTCCGAGAAGGACTTCTGCGCCGCCGTGAAGAAGACCGGTGAGCAGGGCAGCGACGCTGACAAGATCAAGGACGCCTACGAGGACCTGGTCGAGGTCGGCACCCCGAAGGGCATGCCGGATGAGGCTCGCAAGGGCTTCGAGGTCTTCGCTGACGCCATCGACGAGGCGGACGAGGACGACAAGGAAGCTCCCTACGAGGGCGACAAGGACAAGGAGAAGCAGGTCGAGGCCTACTTCACCTACGTGGGCGAGACCTGCAGCTGATCTGATCACGCCGTACGGGCGTCGCCGGCCTCGCGCCGGTGGCGCCCGTACGACGTTTCGGGACCGCGGTGCGCGACGGCTTGGCACCGTTGCGTAGCGTCGAGTCGCGAGTCACATCAACTGGTCCATCCGGGGGCGTGTAGCCCACAGAGTTGTGGGCACGCTGATCGTGCGAAGCCCCGGAACCTGATTCCGATGGACCCGAACCCCCAGAAGGTTGAGATTCACAATGCGCACCACGCGACTTTCCCTCGTTGCCGCGAGCCTCGTTCTGCTCGGCGGGATGACCGCTGCCTGCGGCGAGGACGACAAGGACAGCGACAAGAAGAGCGACTCGAACAACTCCGCCTCGCCGACCCCCGGTCCTGAGTCCGAAGGCTCCGAGGAGGAGTCTCCTGCGACTCCTGAGGAGAGCCAACCGGCGGCCGACGGCGAACTGGCCGCGTTCTGCCAGGCCGTCGTGGCGGCGGGTCAGGCCGAGTCCAGCGGCGACTACAAGAAGGCTCAGGAAGCGTGGGATGCGTTGCACGACATCGAGCCCCCGGCCGACATCCCGGCGGACGCCAAGGAAGGTTTCGACTTCTATCACGAGGTCCTGACCGGCTCGAAGGACGCGGAGACCGCGAAGAAGGCCTTCGAAGCCAACCCGGACGCCAAGAAGAACCTCCAGGCGTTCTCGGGCTGGATCGGCCCCAAGTGCGCCGATGCACTCGGCGGACAGCAGTGACGTACTGCCACTGAGCAGCCCGGGTGCGGGTGTCGCGGTCTGATGACCGGGGCACCCGCTCCTGCATTTCAGGGGTCGTCGTGGCGGGCCGGCCGGGCGTCCGTCATGATGAACGAGGTCCAGAGTCCACGATCGCCAGGAGAACCCACATGCGGCTGGTTGCCATCGCCTCCGTGTTCGCCATCGCCCTGACTGCGGCGGGGTGCACCAACGAGGACAAGTCCGACAACCGTCCGGACGAGGGCACGACCCAGCTGAGCGCGAAGGAGTTCTGCGAGGAGCTCGACGCCGCCCAAGAGCGGGAACGACTCAAGGATCTGCAGAAGGACGTCGCCGCAATCCAGGAGGCCGGCATCGTCCGCAAGGACGTGCCCTCAGAGGTCCGCGAGGGCTTCGAGCTGTGGGCCGGGATCGTGAAGATCGTCTTCGAGAAGCGTGCCATCGCCCAGGTCGAGGAGGACGTCAGCGAGCTCGAGAGCCTCCAGCTGAAGGCCTACCACGACTGGGTCGACAAGAACTGCTGATCAGCTGGTCCCGCGCGGTGCGTCAGAGGACCTGCGGGTCCTGACCGGTCTCGCTGAGCATCGGTCGTCCGGCCGCCGCCCAGTCGAGCATGCCGCCGTCGAGATTCACCACGTCGCGCCCCTGGCTCACCAGCCACGCGGATGCCTGCGCGGAGCGGCCGCCGACCTTGCACACCACCAGGGTCTGCTCGAGGGGTACGTCGTCGAGTCGCTCGCCGAGCTCCATCATCGGGATGTGCAGGGCGCCCTCGATGTGGCCGGCCCTCCACTCGGCGTCCTCGCGCACGTCGAGGACGTGGAGGCCGGCGGGAAGCGGGTTGGGGACGGCGTCGATGCTCACGGTGGGAACCTGCATGGGACCCAGCCTACGGAGCGCGGCTCATTTGAGGAACTTGCTGGTCCGTCGATCTGCGAGCGGCTTTCCACCGGTCTGGCAGGTCGCGCAATATTGCAGGCTCGAGTCCGCGAACGACACCTCCCGCACGACGTCGCCACACACTGGGCACGCCTTGCCGGTCTTGCCGTGCACGGCCAGGTTGGACTTCTTCTCGCCCTTGAGCTCGCTCATCGCGACGCCGTCCGCGCGCTGCACGGCGGCGGAGAGCACGTCGCGGATCGCCGTGTGCAGCAGCGCCACCTGATCGGCGTCGAGTGAGCTGGCCGGCGTGAACGGGGACATCTTCGCGGCATGCAGGAGCTCGTCGGAATAGGCGTTCCCGATGCC
>DATCYH010000701.1:0-5911 GCA_036570405.1 Nocardioides sp. | reverse complement strand
GAGTGCCTCGACCAGGGTGCGGGTGGCCTCGTCGGCCTCCTCGCCGAGCGCGGCGGAGTTCTCGATCTCCATCAGGCCGACGACGTCGGCGTCGAGCGCGTTGATGGCGGAGATGATCTTGGCCTGCTGGCGCTCGAGGTCCTCGGGATCCCAGGCGCCGCGCTGGTCGCAGCCACCCCTGACGTTGTTCCCGTCACCGGTCTTGTCGTTGTAGGCCAGGCACCCGCCGTCACCGACGTTGTCATCATCGGCGTCGCCCAGAGTGGTGAAGTAGTTCAGGACGTTGAACGAGGCCACCTTGATCTGGGCGGTGCCCTCCTTGTTGATCAGCGCCTCGTCCGGTGCGTCGGTCCGGGTGTTCTCGAAGGTCGCGGGCGAGGTGGCGTTCTCGGGTCCGACGACGGGGCTCAACGGCTGGAACCGATAGCTCGGCGACGACGGCGAGCCGCCCTCGGTGAAGATGACGTCCTTGCCGAACGTCGCCTTGGCGCCGACGCGGACCGGCTCGTCGTTGGAGAGGTAGGCCGGGGTCAGGTCGGACTTGCCGGCGAAGCCGGTCGAGGAGCCGTCGTCCAGGACGATGCCGCGGCGGGCGTTGTCCGCCTTCACGGCCTCCGCCTCGGCGGAACCGGGGCGGGCAGCGTCGGTCCACTGGACCAGGGGCGTGTCGCCCCGGGCCAGGCCGACCTCGCCGTAGTTCATCGTCGCGTAGGTCTCGGTGACGGTGAACGCACCTGCGGGGCGGTAGAGCATCCCCTCGAGCGACTCGCGCTGCTCGGGGGTCGTGGGCCAGGTGGAGGTGGCTTTCGGGGCCTCGGCGGGCATGTCCAGGGTGACGATGTCAGTCGAGTCGGCGACGTTGATCTGGGTTGCCCCGGCGAACTCGCCGGGCGTGCCCGAAACCTGGACGTGGTCGCCCGGGTGGACGGTCACTCCACCGGCGCTCTGCTCCTGGCGCACGAAGACGCCGCGCGCGGCAGGTGCGCTCGACAGGTCGAGGTCGGCGGCACCACTGCCCGGCTCCTGGATGTAGAAGCCGTAGAAGCCGCCGGCGGGATAGGCGGCGGTGACGACACCGGTGGTGGTCACCGGTACGCCGTCGAGCGGGGTGGTTGCGCCGCTGCCCTGGATCTCGGAGATCGTGGCTGCGACCGGGTCGGGGTCGGGCTCGGGCTCGGTGGGCTGGGCGCCGGGTGTGGGCGGGTTGCTGATCGCGAAGTCCGCGCCGTTGTCGTCGGTGTCGGCGCCTGCCGTGTCGCGGCTTAGGCTGGCGGCGTTGGATCCCGAAGCCGGTGCGGGGTTCGCACCCTCGTGGATCGCTGCGCTGCCGAAGCCGACGAAGTCGATGACCCGCTCGTCGGTGATCGCGATGTTGCCGGCGCCATCGGGGTCGATCCCCGTCAGGCTGTCCGCCAGGAAGAGCTGGCCGTTGCTTCCGGAGAGGTTCATGCTGGAGCTGCCGACGAGGTCCACGTTCGGGACCGGCGTACCCACGTCGGCCTGGGAGGCCAGCTGGACCACGAAGTGGTCCCCGGGCGACACGGTCCCGGACAGCGGCGCCACGCTTCCTGCGGCGTTCGTGTTGGCCGCGGAGCGATATTGCAAGGTCAGGTTCGACAGGTCGATCGCGGTGTCGGTGGGGTTGTGGAGCTCGACGAAGTCGTGGGTGTGAACGGCTCCGCTGTTGCCACCACCGCCATAGACCTCGCTGATGACGAGGCCGGAGCCGTCGACTGCGGCGGTGGCGGTGGTCGCGATCGCAAGCGGCGATACGACGAGGGCGCCGACGGAGACGGCTGCGGCAGCCCTCACCATCGATCGCCAGGAGGGGCTGGACAATGTGACTCCCAAGGCAGTTCCGGACGGACGGGGCCAGGAGAGCGACCCGATTCGACCGGCCCAGCCTCGCGTCATGTTGTCTGAGCCTGGGCAACGCGTCTGGTGCCACGGGGAAACTTCCGGTGACGTTCGGGTTGCCGGAAGCGTGGATCAGGACACTGGCCCGAGTCAGTGTGCGAACCCGCAGTCAAGCACCGCCGGACAGCGACAGCAAGAGTCGTGATCGACTCGTTAGGCAGTGGCTCCGGCCCGCTGCTTCCACGCGTCGCGGAAGAACTCATAACCCGACCAGAGGGTCATCACGACGGCACCGGCAAGGAGCACCTGACTGGCGTAGAAGAGGATCTCGCCGAGAAGCTCGAGGCTGCCCTCGACCTGGCGCAGGGGCAGGCACAGGCCGGCCAGCGCTACTGCCTGGAGCATGGTCTTGATCTTGCCGCTCCGGGCGGCAGCGATGACCACGTTCTTCATGATCGAGAGCCGCAGGAGCGTCACGCTCCACTCACGAAGCAGGACCAGGATGGTCACCCACCACCAGATGTCGCCGACGATCGAGAGGCCGATGAAGGCCATCCCGGTGATCGCCTTGTCCGCGATCGGATCGGCGATCTTGCCGAAGTCGGTGACCAGGTTGCGTGCCCGCGCGATGTCACCGTCGACCTTGTCGGTGATCATCGCGACCACGAAGATCGTGAACGCGACCATGCGCCAGGTGATCGAGTCGCCGCCGTCCATCAGCAAGGCCCACGCGAAGAACGGGACCAGCACGATCCGCAGCGTGGTCAACGCGTTGGGCAGGTTCCAGTTGCTGGGCCTTGCCGCTGTCTCGCCGCTCATCGGGCCGCCTGCGCAATCAGGTCGACGCCGTCGGTGCCGACGACGGTGGCCGAGACCATGTCACCGATTGCCGCACCGACAGGTAGGTCCTCGATGGTCGTGGTGCCGTCGAACTCGGGGCCCTGGTGCGCGCCGCGTCCCTCGCCGACGCCGTCGACGATGCTCTCGAGCAGTACGTCGACCCGCTCGCCGATGCGCTCCTCGGCACGCTGCGCGTTGAGCTCCTCCACGAGAGCCGTCACGTGCTCGGTGCGCTCGCGCACCTCGTCCTCGTCGAGCTTGGAGTCGAAGCCCTCGGCCTCGGTGCCGTCCTCGTCGGAGTAGCCGAACACACCGGTCACATCCATCCGAGCCGCCACCAGGAAGTCGCACAGGGTCTGCAGGTCGTCCTCGGTCTCGCCGGGGAACCCGACGATCACGTTGGAGCGGACACCGGCCGTGGGCGCCAACCGGCGCACCTTGTCGAGCAGGCCCAGGAAGCTCTCCGGGTCACCGAAGCGACGCATCCGACGCAGCACCGGCGCGGAGGCGTGCTGGAAGGAGAGGTCGAAGTAGGGAACGACGCCGGGGGTGCCGGCGATCGTCTCGATCAGGCCGTCTCGCGTCTCGGCCGGCTGCAGGTAGGAGACCCGCACCCGCTCGAGGCCGTCGATGGCGGCGAGCTCGGGAAGCATCGTCTCCAGCAGTCGCAGATCGCCCAGGTCCTTGCCGTAGGACGTGGAGTTCTCGCTGACCAGGAACAGTTCCTTGACGCCCTGCTCGGCAAGCCACTGGCCTTCGGCGAGCACATCACTGGGGCGCCGGCTGACGAACGAGCCGCGGAAGCTGGGGATGGCACAGAACGAGCAGCGTCGGTCGCATCCGGAGGCCAATTTGAGCGGAGCCATCGGGCCCCCGTCGAGGCGACGGCGTACGGCGCGAGGGCCGGAGGCCGGGGCCTGCTCGGCGGACAGGTCCGGTGCGTCCACCGCGGGCGCGCCGTGACCGGGCACGCTGAGCGTGCTGGCGTCGCGGTCGACCGGGGAGATCGGCAGCAGCAGGCGACGGTCCGACGGCGTGTGGGGGTGGTGCGTCTCCCCCGCCAGGATCGAGCGCAGCCGGGCCGCGATGTCGGGGTAGTCGTCGAAGCCGAGGACGGCATCGGCCTCGGGCAACGAGGCAGCGAGGTCCTTGCCATAACGCTCGGCGAGGCAACCAACCGCGACCACGGCGCGGGTGCGGCCATCGGCCTTGAGGTCCGATGCCTCGAGCAGGGTGTCGACGGAGTCCTTCTTGGCAGCCTCCACGAAGCCACAGGTGTTGACCACGACGGTGTCGGCGTCCTCGGGGTCATCGACGAGGCGGAAGCCGTCGGCCTCGAGCCGGCCCGCGAGTTCCTCGGAGTCGACCTCGTTGCGGGCACAACCGAGGGTCACCATGGAGACGGAGATCAGTCCGTCCGTGGGGCGTGTGTCTGAAGTCGTCATGGTTGGACCCGAGTATGCCTTGCGACGACGCCTTTCGGCACAACGACGACCCGGTGAGAGGCCCCACACCCGGCGAGGAAAGCCTCGACGCCGGCGTCGATCTCCTTGCGGATGTCGGCGCCGGCGTCGGGTGCTGTCGTGCTGTTCAGTCCTTCTGGGTCAGTCCTTGTGGGTCAGTCCTTGTCAGTGGCTGCGCGATAGGACTTGCTGGCTTCCTTGCCATCCTGGCCCAGGCTGCCGCGGGGCTCTCCGTCGATCTCGACCTCGATCGCGCCGGCGTCCTCGGCGGTGACCCGGACCGGCGGGAGCACGTCGATGCGGTGCACCTCGCCGTAGTCGACACTGTCGTCGAAGACGACCAACTTGTTGCCGTCACGTACCTCGAGCTGGGTCGAGCTGGTCGAGCTCACCTTGAGGGTGACGTTCTCGCTCATCGGCGCGGTCTGGTTGGGGCCGTCGGAGCCGTTGAGGATCGGGGCCGGGTTCTGGATCTCGACGGGCGAGTCCATCGCCAACCGGGCGATCGACCAGGCCAGGACGAGGGTCATCACCACGGCGATCATCAGCGACCAGTTGGGGCCGCCCTTGGTGGCGCGCAGCCCGCCCCCGGCACCCGTGCCGAGCTCTGCCTCGAACACCCGACGGGCGTTGATCGGGGCGTCGGCATACTTCTCGTCGTAGGCCGTGAGCAGCGGTGCCGCGTCGAGTCCGAGGACCCGTGCCAACGTCCGCAGGTGGCCACGGGCATAGAAGTCACCGCCACATGCATGGAAGTCGTCGACCTCGATCGACTCGAGCACGTGCGGACGGATCCGGGTCCGGTCGGCGAGGGCGTCGATGCTCAGCCCGATGCGGGTACGGGCGGCGGCGATGTCGGGACCGATCACCGGTTCGGTGGCCGGCTCCACGGCGAAGTCGTCGATCACCAGTGGCTCGACTGCCTCGCCGGCGGTGGCGATCGGACGGACCCGGTCGCCCCACATGACGGTGTCCTCGACCAGGCTCACGCTGCCGTCGCGGCGCAGCTCGCGCCCCTCGGGCAGCCCATTCCCGGTGGCGGACTCGTCCAGCTTGCGCGCGGCGGTGCCCTCCAGGACCAGGTTGCTGCGGATCTCGATGCGGGCCACAGAGGTGGCCTCGCGCAGCGGCCGCGGGGTGGGGCTAGCGACGATCGGTGCGGTGGTCTCGCCCGTGGCTCCAGAGCCGGTCCCGACGGTGGTCTGGCCAGGTCCGAGGTCGGCGTCGTCCGCGGCTCGGTCCGCCCGGACCAGGCGCTCGGCGACACGGGTACGGAGGGTGATCAGAGCCGTTGCGAGACGCGCCGGGCGAGGCGCCGCAGTGTCGTGCGCACGGTCCTCGCTCGTCTTCGGATCGCTCGACCTGATCTCGGCGTACTGGCCATCCGTCTCGGAGTCTCGAGAGACTCGGTGGTCGTCGACCAGGTCGTCGAAGTCAGCTGTGTCAGTGGATTCGGGGGCCGATGGCGCGACCTCCACCACGTGGGTGGTGGCACCGGCCAACATCCGCAGCGAGGTGGTCAGGTCCTCGGACAGGTCGCCGACCCGGGTGGAGAGGCCGAGCGGCACCGCCAGGGGTGCGCCGTGCAGTCGCTGGCTCCACGCGCTCTGGCGCCGGCCCGACGAGTCGAGCTCGGCCAGGACACGGTCCACGTTGTGCGGGTGGAGCACGATCCGGCCGTCGCGGAGCAGTCCGCGACGCGGGGTGTGCTCGATCGACTCCAGCGCCCCCCACGGAAGTCCCCGCCACAC
>DATCYH010000700.1:0-2596 GCA_036570405.1 Nocardioides sp. | reverse complement strand
CGTAGTAGGGGTCGATTGTCTTGTAGCGGAAGTACATCGTGTGCCAGTTGAACCGGATGTCCACGATGTCGCCGCGGCGCTCGATGACCTCCACGTTGCTGATGTTGTGGCTGGTCCGCGGCTCCGGGATGGAGGTGGCGCTCGAGCGCTCGGTCCGGATCCGGAAGATCCGGTCCTCCAGGCCGCCCTTGTTGGCGTAGTAGATCAGCGAGATCTCGGTCTGCGGGTCCTCGCTGAGGCGGTCGTCGTCCCAGGCCGGCATCCAGTATTCACAGTCGTCGGCATAGCACTCGAGCCACTTCTCGAACTCGCGATCGTCGAGAAGGCGGGCCTCGCGATAGAGGAACTGCTCGATGGCGTTCTGGGTGATCAACGTCGTACCGGCCTGGCCCGACTGGTCTGCCTGGTTGGCTTGCGTGCTCTGGTCGGTGCTCATCACTTGCCCGCCTCCTCGCGCTCGACCGCGGCGCGCATCGTGTTCAGCCAGAACCCGTGCTGCACGGGGTAGAGGCCCTCGTCCTCGTTTTTGAGCCCGGCCGAGATCACGCCGGGCATGTCGAGTGCCAGGGCCACCTCGTCGGGGCCGCTGAGCCAGTGCTCGGCCCCACGGCTCATGTCGTTCCACGGCGCCTTGGTGGCCTGGAAGGTGAGCTGGCAGGAGCGGAACTCCTCCAGGTCGTCGGGGGTGGCCATCCCGGAGGCGTTGAAGAAGTCCTCGTACTGCCGGATCCGCCATGCCCTGGCCTCCTTGCTCTCGCCCTTGGGGGCGATGCAATAGATGGTGACCTCGGTCTGATCGGTCGAGATCGGGCGGAAGTGCCGGATCTGGGTGGAGAACTGGTCCATCAGGTAGACGTTGGGATAGAGGCACAGGTTGCGCGATCCCTTGACCATGAAGTCGCCCTTGGCCTCGCCGTGCTTCTCCTTCAGCTCGTCGAGCCGGTCCCACAGCGGTCGGTCGGCGGGGTTGCCGGCCCAGGTCCACAGGCACAGGTGGCCGTTCGGGTAGGACCAGTAGCCGCCGCCTGACTTGCCCCACTGGCCGGCGTCGAGGGTCTTGGTGTTGTTGGCGGAGTCACCGGTGTTGCGGCGCGAGGTGGTCGCAGCGTAGTTCCAGTGGGTGGCGGTGACGTGATAGCCGTCGGCGCCGTTCTCGGCTTGCACCTTCCAGTTGCCGTCATAGGTGTAGGTGGAGGACCCGCGGAGCACCTCGAGCCCGTCGGGGGACTGGTCGACGAGCATGTCGATCACCTTGGTGGTGTCGCCCAGGTGCTCGGCCAGCGTGCTGACGTCGTCGTTGATGCTGCCGAAGAGGAACCCGCGGTAGCTCTCGAAGCGCGGCACCTTGGTCATGTTGTGCGAGCCGTCGACGTCGAAGGTGTCCGGATAGCCGGCGCCGTCGGGGTCCTTGACCTTGAGCAGACTGCCGTCGTTGCGGAAGGTCCAGCCGTGGAAGGGGCAGGTCAGCGTGGTGCGGTTGTCGGTCTTCTTGCGGCAGATCATCGCGCCGCGGTGGGCGCACGCGTTGATCAGCAGGTGCAGCTCGCCGTCCTTGTCGCGAGTGATCACGACCGGCTGCCGCCCCATGTACGTCGTGAAGTAGTCGCCCGGGTTGGCCACCTGGCTCTCGTGGGCGAGGTAGATCCAGTTGCCCTCGAAGATGTGCTTCATCTCCAACTCGAAGATCTCCTCGTCGGTGAAGATCTTCCGGTTGGCCCGGTAGAGGCCGGCCTCAGGGTCGTCGACGACGGCAGTCGAGAGGGTGTCGCGCACATTCGCCAAGGTCTCGCTCAAGGGTTTCCTCCAGTGGTACGGCCATCCGTGGTGGGGCGGCGTGGCGACCGACACTGGCACGACGTGGTGACGGTCACACCGGGCATTGCCCTAGGTCTGACCTAGGGTGTTATTGATACTCCGTACGTCCTTGTCGTCGGTGAACAAGTCTTTGTGTTGGAACAATGCGCGGCCGTAGCCTGAGTGGAGTTGTGATGCCCGTCATGGCAGACGGACCGCACTCGCACCCAGGAATTGAGGGATCAGAGAATGACTGCCACACCTGACACCGTGACGGCGACCGCCGCCGCCTCGGGCGCCAACGCCACGGAGCGTTTCAAGTCGGACAAGTTCGCTGCCGTCGCCGACACACCCGCCGAGCGCGTCAACGCGATCGCTTGCGAGGTCCTCGACGCCCTGCATGCCACGATCCGCAAGCACAAGGTCACCTACGACGAGTACAACGCGCTCAAGGCGTGGCTGATCAACGTCGGTGAGGACGGCGAGTGGCCGCTCTTCCTCGACGTGTGGATCGAGCACGAGGTCGAAGAGGTCAACAACGAGCACCGCGAGGGCTCCAAGGGCACCATCGAAGGTCCCTACTACGTACCGGACGCCCCTGCACTCCCCGCCGAGGCGACGATGCCGATGCGCGACGACGAGCGCGGCACGCCGCTGCTCTTCCAGGGCCAGGTCACCGACGTCAAGGGCAACGTCGTCCCGAACGCCAAGATCGAGCTGTGGCACGCGGACGAGGACGGCTTCTACTCCCAGTTCGCCCCCGGCATCCCGGAGTGGAACCTGCGCGGCACCATCACCGCCG
>DATCYH010000699.1:0-15657 GCA_036570405.1 Nocardioides sp. | reverse complement strand
TGCAGACCTTGACTCCGTCCAGCGCATCGACCATGCCCTTGAAGCCGTTGAAGTCGACCACGACGAAGTGGTCGACATAGATCCCGGTCAGCTGCTCGACCTGGCGGATCGTGCAGGCGGGACCACCGAGGTTGAACGCCTCGTTCCACATCCCGAAACCGCCGGCGATCTCGTCCATCTCGTCGTCGTAGCAGACGGGGCGTTCGACCATCGAGTCTCGCGGGATGCTCACGCCATAGGCGAAGGACCGGTCGCCCGAGATGTGCATCAGGATCGTGGTGTCCGAGCGTTGTCCGTCGATCTCGCCGCCGACGGCGTCGTTTCCCTCGCCGGCGCGGGTGTCGGAACCCATCACCAGCACGTTGAGCGGGCGGCCGTCGCCCTTGGGAACCTCGATGTCGGGCCGGTCATCCCCGAGCTGCTCGCGCAGGTCCAGGTTGGTGAGGTTCTCGTTCAGGTGCCGATAGGTGTAGGCGCCGAAGAGGCCCAGACCGAGAGTGAGGGTGAGGATGCCATAGCCCAGCACACGCATGATGTGGTGCCGGCGCCCCGCGTTGCCGCGATGGCGTCCTGTGGAAACGTCGCTCACTCGAAGATCTCAATCGGTCCGGGGAAAAGTTCGGGCCGCGCCGTTCGCGAGGCCCGATGAACGGTAATGCACTGTCCCAAATTGTGCGGCCAGATCCGAGATGCTCCAAAACATACCCGACCCGACCCCGCCGCGACCGATGCGCGGCCGGGTCTGCGGGCGTGGCAAACTACGCGCTGATGCCTCGCATCACGCCCCAGTAGCTCAGTGGATAGAGCAGCCGCCTCCTAAGCGAAAGGTCGCAAGTTCGACTCTTGCCTGGGGCACAAGGTTGTTTGCGCAGGTTGCACCACCAAGTGGCGCTCTGACCTGCACGTCCGTCTCCGCGCTCAGTCCAGTCGTCGCCGCACCACACGCCGACGCAGCGTGGGAGAAGCCGTCACTTCATAACCGGCCTGCAGGAAGACCTGCAGCAGCCCGACCGACGCCTCGTCCCAGATCACTGACTTCCCCGGCGGTGGCTCGATCGGGTAGCCCTCCAGCAGGCGGGCGCCGACCTGGACGCCGTAGTCCACGGTGGCGTTCGCTAGCTCATGGGTGAGCCCCGACCTGCGCATTCCCTTGCGCACGACGAAGCAGGTGACAGCCCAGACGCCCTCGAGTTCGGGGTCCATCCGCATCCATGCCTGCTTCCGGCTCCACAGTCGCGGGTAGTTCTCCCGGGGCTCCACGGCAACCCATCCGGCCGCTTCGCCGTCGACGTAGCCGATGAGCCCGGAGGTCGGTCCACCCGTGCCGCAGGCGGTCTGTTCCTGCAGCGCGGAGTCGCGCTCGTCCTGGGTGGTGTCGCGCCAGATCCACCCCGGCACCTTCAGCGCCTGACAGCGACATTTGTGGGCACCACCCGTGGCGAACACGGCTTCGACGTCCGCGGACGTTGCCTGGTTGGCCGGCAGCCACGTGAACTCGGGCATGCTGGGAGGTGAACTGGCAGGATCTCCCCATGTCACTGACTCTCGTCACCGGCGGCACCCGCGGCATCGGTGCGGCGATCGCGGCCCGTCTTGCCGACGACGGACACGACCTCGTCCTCGGCTACCTCAGCGACTCGGAGGCCGCCGAGGAGACGGCCACGCGTGTTCGCGCGCTCGGCCGGACCTGCGTGATCGTGCAGGCCGACCTGACCGATGCGGATGAGGTGGAACGGCTCTTCGCTGCCGCAGCCGAAGTCGGCCCCCTCACCGGCGTGGTCAACAACGCCGGGGCGACGTACCGCTTCGCCTCGCTGGCCGATACCCCGCCCGAGGAGGTACGCCGTGTGGTCGAGGTGAACCTGCTCGCTCCACTCTTCGTGGCACGTGCGGCGGTGCTCGCGATGCGGGAGAGCGGTGGCGTCCTGGTCAACATCACCTCGGGCGCTGCGACCATCGGCTCACCCGGTGAATACGTGCACTACGCCGCTTCCAAGGCTGGGCTCGACACCCTCACCCGTGGCTTGGGACTCGAGGTGGCCGCTCAGGGAATCCGCGTGGTGGGGGTGGCTCCCGGGCTGATCGCCACGGACCTGCACGCCGCCACGGGCGATGCTGGCCGCGTCGAGCGGATGGCGCCCCAGATCCCGCTCGGCCGTGCGGGCCAGCCGACGGAGATCGCGGAGGCCGTCGCCTGGCTGATGAGCGACGCGGCCTCATACATCACGGCGACGACGCTGCGGGTGGCTGGCGGCCGGTGAGTTTCCTGCGTGGACCACAACGGTCCCGGCGGTGGCCTCCCGCCCAGATGGCCAGCGTGGCGCAGGAGGCCTGGACGGCGGCACCGTCTTTCCGGTGTAAGACGCGTTCGACTCAGTCGACGACCTCGAACTTCATCCCCGCGCTCCGCAGCCGGGCCAGCAGGTTGGGCCCCATCGCCTGCGCGGTGGTCACCGAACCGGCCGTCTCCGGGTTGTCGTCGAAGGCCAGGCAGAGCGCGGATTCGGCGAGCATCTTCGACGTCTCGCTGTAGCCGGGGTCGCCGCCGGAGACTCGCGTGTGCACCTTCTCGTTGCCGGCCTCACCGATGAAGTCGACCGTGAACCAGGACTTGCGGCGCCGCTCCACCGAGGGACCCTCACCCTGCTTGACCTTGCTCTTGATCAGGTTGCGCACCGGCTTGACCTGCGCGGCCAGCGCGAGCGTCGAGACGCCGATCGCGCCACCGGCCGCGAACCGCAACGTCTTGGTCCCGGCATAGTGCGAATAGGTGAACTTGGGGCCGTAGGACGCCAGTGCGGCACCGCTGCGCTGGACCACCTGCGGGTCGATCGTCGGCAGCGGCAGCAGCCAGTAGCCGAGGTCCTTGTCGCGGTGCGGCTTGCCAGCCGCGGCCCGGCTGGATCGACCGACCGGCCGCTCCTCCTTCTTGCGGCGCTCGGAGAACGTGGCCTTCATCTCACGGGCCCGCTCCATGGCACCCAGTGCGGAGTGGAAGGTGCCGCCGGAGAAGGTGGCGTTGGAGCGTACGACGCCACGCAGCGTGATCGGCTGGTCCGGGGAGAGCTGCTGCACGGTGAACCAGGCACCGAGGTCGTGCGGGATCGAGTCGAAGCCGCAGGCATGGACGATGCGGGCACCCGAGGCAACGGCGGTCTCGTGGTGGGCCAGCCACATCCGGTCGACGAACTCGGGCTCACCGGTCAGGTCGACATAGTCGGTGCCACTGGCAGCACAAGCCGCGACGAGCGGCTCGCCGAACTGCAGGTAGGGCCCGACGGTGGTGATCACGACACGGGTGCGCTCGGCCACGCCGGTCAGTGCGCTCCGATCGGCGGCGTCGGCGACGAGGAGGTCCATCATCTCCAGGCGCGGGTCGATCGCGGCCAGCTCCTCGCGGACCTTCGCGAGCTTCGCCTTGCTGCGCCCGGCGATCGCCCATCGCAACCGAGCCGGGGCGTGCCGAGCCAGGTATTGCGCGGTCAGTCCCCCGGTGAACCCGGTCGCGCCGAAGAGGACGATGTCGTAGTCGCGTTCAGCCATGCGCCAACAATGCCATCCCTGTCCTGATCATCGGTGACGGTCTCGACGGAGCGCCCGGGACGCGGCGCGGCGTACCGTTGTTTGCATGTGCCGCAACATCCGACCCCTCAACAACTTCGAGCCGCCGGCCACCAACGACGAGGTGACTGCCGCGGCACTGCAATACGTGCGCAAGATCGCCGGGACGACCAAGCCGTCCCAGGCCAACCAGGCCACCTTCGACGAGGCCGTCTCCGAGATCGCCCACATCACCAGGCAACTGCTGGACAACCTGGTCACCACCGCGCCGCCCAAGGACCGCGAGGTCGAGGCCATCAAACGGAAGGCGCGGGCCGAGGTCCGCTACGCCCGGTGACGGAGCTCGACGCAAGGGCCGGCGCGGGGGGCGACGACGCTGGGGTGGACGCTGGGGTGAACACTGTTTCGACCGACCGCGCAACCCCGGCCGCTCCACCCGAGCTGCGGGACGCGCTGGACCTGCTGGCCGCGCGACCGCTCGTCGTGCTGACCGGCGCCGGGCTCTCCACGGACTCGGGCATCCCCGACTACCGGGGGCCCGGGGCGCCGGTGCGGAGGCCGATGACCTACGACGAGTTCGTCTCCGGCCCCCACGCGCAGCAGCGCTACTGGGCGCGCAGCCACCTCGGCTGGGGTCTGATGGCACGTGCAGAGCCCAACGACGGGCACCGGGCACTCGCAGCGATGGAGGCTCGGGGTCGGGTCCGGATGTTGATCACCCAGAACGTCGACGGGCTCCACGAGGAGTCCGGCTCCGCACCGGTCGCCCTGCACGGGCGGGTTGCGCAGGTGATCTGCCTCGGTTGCCGCACGACCTCGCCGCGCGTGCTGCTCCAGAACCGGCTGGATGCACTCAACCCCGGCTACGCCGAGCGGCACCGCGACGCGACGATCCGGCCTGACGGAGACGTGGAGCTCGAGGACACCGCCGGCTTTGTCGTGCCGCCGTGCGAGCTCTGTGGCGGAGTGCTCAAGCCCGACGTGGTCTTCTTCGGCGAGAACGTGCCGGCCGAGCGGGTGCAGCGCTGCTATGACGCCGTCGAGGCTCTCGCCGACGAGGACGGCGCGCTCCTGGTGGCGGGCTCCTCGCTCGCGGTGATGTCCGGGCTCCGGTTCGTGAAGCGCGCAGCCGGGCGCGGCACACCGATCGTGATCGTCAACCGCGGGGCGACCCGGGGCGACGAGCTCGCGACGTACAAGCTCGGCGTCGGTTGCAGTGAGTTCCTCACTGCCCTTGCGAGGGAGCCGGCTCCCGCACAGGCACCGCTCAGAGGCGCTTGACGAAGATGTGCTCGCCGGCCTCGTTGATGATCTCGGCGCTCTCGCCACCGGAGCCGATCAGGATGCCGTCATCGGTGGCCACCACGACGACCGTCTTGTCCGGCAGGGCACCGACGCGGCGCAGTGCCATCATCAGGTCCTCGTCCTTCTGCATCTCTTCCGAGATCCGGCGCACGTGGACGCGCGACTCCTCCGAGGTCGCGACGCTGGACAGCGACTCGACGCCCTCCATGAAGCCCTCGCCCAGGATCTCCTGACCGAGCTCCTCCAGGCCGGGGATCGGGTTGCCGTACGGCGACTCGGTGGGGTGGTCCAGCAACGCGAGCAGGCGACGCTCGACGTTCTCCGACATCACGTGCTCCCAGCGGCACGCCTCGGCGTGCACGAGCTCCCAGTCCAGGCCGATCACGTCGGTGAGCAGGCGCTCGGCAAGACGGTGCTTGCGCATCACCCGGGTGGCCAGGCGCAGGCCCTCATCGGTGAGCTCCAGGTGGCGGTCACCCTCGACGGTGAGCAGTCCGTCGCGTTCCATCCGCGCCACGGTCTGGCTCACGGTCGGTCCACTCTGGTGCAGGCGCTCGGCAATCCGGGCCCGCAACGGGACGATCCCCTCCTCCACGAGCTCGAAGATCGTGCGGAGATACATCTCAGTGGTGTCGATCAGGTCGCTCACGGCCCCCATTGTGGCTCATCGCTCCCAGCGTTGTCGCCCGGCCCTTCATGCGGAGGGACAAAGCCGCTACGGTCGATCCCGGCATCGACTGAGAAGACTGGAGCCATGGAGCACTTTCCCGCTACCGAACTCACCATCCCGTCCCGCTTCCGGGGACCCGAGCACTCCGGGAACGGTGGCTGGAGCGCTGGCGCCCTTGCCGCGCTGGTCGAGAACGACTGCCCCGAGAACCGTGCCGAGACCTGGCCACCGATCGAGGTGACCCTGCTCCAGCCCCCGCCGCTGGACGTTCCCCTCACCGTCGACGTGGACGCCGACGGCGCCACGACCGCCTCCTTCGGCGGCTCACTGATCATGCGCGCTCGGGTCGACGCCGAGGCCGACCCGACACCGGTGGAGCAGGTGTCGGCCGAGGCGGCCCGCTCTGCTGAGGTCTCCTACCCGGGGCTGACCAACCATCCCTTCCCCACCTGCTTCGCCTGCGGCACCGGGCGCGAGCCCGAGGACGGGCTGCGGATCTTCCCCGGCCCGGTCGAGCCGGTCGACGCCCGGGCACGCGTCGCCGCGACCTGGACCCCTCACCCGAGCGTTCGCGAGGACTGGCACGAGTACGTCGACGACCAGGGCCGCGCGTCCCTCCCGGTGACCTGGGCGGCACTCGACTGCGCCGGCGCCTGGGCCGCCGACATCGGCGACAGGATGATGGTGCTCGGACGCATCACGGCCGCCGTCGACGCACTCCCGGTCATCGGCGAGGAGCACGTCGTCCTCGGCCTGCACCGCGGGACCGAGGGTCGCAAGTCGTTCACCTCGACCACGATCCTCGACAGCGACGAACGGGTCGTGGCACGTGCCGAGCACGTCTGGATCGCGATCGAGCCGGGGTCCTTGGGAACCGCCCGATAAATCCCTTGTGACCCCTCGCGGACCGTCGTACCTTGGTGGGACACGGGAAAGGAGGTGGTCCGAGGAATGAATTCTTTTGGGACTCGTGAGGTGGCTGTCCGCTAGCAGCTCCACTGCTGACAGGCCCCATTCCGGGCAGCTGGCGACAGTGTCGAAGCCGCCGGCAATGCACGACAGTCACCCGACCCGCAGGTGCTCCGGACATCAGTCCGCCGGAGACGGTGCGCAGGTCTCCACCAGGAGAAACCGCCACCACACCTGCGGGTCGCTCCCATTTTCGATGGTCGCGTGACCGACTGGAAGGATGGCGACATGACCTCCCAACCGATCCGCGTGTTCCTGCTCGACGACCACGAGATCGTGCGTCGCGGGCTGCGCGGGCTGCTCGAGTCCGAGGGTGACATCGTCATCGTCGGCGAGGCCCGGGCCGCCGAGGGTGCGGCCGAGGCGATCCTCGAGCTGGCCCCGGACGTCGCGGTGCTCGATGCCAGGCTCGGTGACGGCTCGGGAGTCGAGGTGTGCCGCGACGTACGCTCCGCGAACCCCGACATCAAGGCCCTGATCCTGACCAGCCACGACGACGACGAGGCGATGTATGCCGCGATCATGGCCGGAGCGGCAGGCTACGTGCTCAAGCAGATCGAGGGATCCTCGCTGATCAGCGGGATTCGGCTCGTCGCCAGCGGGCACTCGCTGATCGACTCGGCGACGGCGTTGCGGTTGCTGCAGCGGCCTGCGGACCGGGACGTCCCCGACGAGCTGAACGCCCTGACGCCCAAGGAACAACAGATCCTGTCCGCGATCGCCGACGGGCTGACCAACCGCCAGATCGGCCTGAAGCTGAACCTGGCCGAGAAGACCGTGAAGAACCACGTCACCAGCGTGCTCGCAAAGCTGGGCGTGCAACGCCGTACACAGGCCGTGCTCGTCGCGTCGCGACTGCGACGTCGCTGACGCGCCGATCGCCCGGCAGCCGAAGCATCGGCTGGCCGGGCGTCCTCGGCACCGCTCAGACCGTGAACTGACCGACCAGACCCTTCAGCTCGGCGGCCATCCCGGACAGGTCGGTGGCGGACTGGAGCGTGTTCTGCGCACCCTGACGGGTGTCGTCGGCGGCGCTGGCCACCTGGGTCACGTCCGAGGCGATGCCGTTGGCGCCGGTGGCGGCCTCGGTCACGCTGCGGGCGATCTCGTTGGTGGTCGCGGTCTGCTCCTCGACCGCAGAGGCGATGGAGGCCTGGATGTCGTTGATCCGCCCGATCACCTCGGAGATCTCGGCAATCGCCGAGACCGCACCCTCGGTGTCGTTCTGGATCGCGACGATCTTCTGACCGATGTCCTCGGTCGCCTTCGCGGTCTCCTTGGCCAGCTCCTTCACCTCGTTGGCGACGACAGCGAAGCCCTTGCCCGCATCACCCGCACGGGCTGCCTCGATGGTGGCGTTGAGGGCAAGCAGGTTGGTCTGCTGGGCGATCGAGGTGATCACCTTGATCACCTGGCCGATCTCGGCGCTGGACTCGCCCAGCGAGGCCACCGTCTCCTGGGCAGAGGAGGCGACCTGTACGGCCCCGGTGGCCACCGTGGCCGCGTCCGTCGCGTTCTTCGCGATCTCGCGAATGCTCGCAGTCATCTCCTCGGCGGCACTGGCCACCGTCTGGATGCTGGCCGAGACCTGGACCGACGCGCTCGACGCGCTCGCGGCGCGGTCCGAGGTGAGCGAAGCACCCTGGCCCATCCCCTGCGAGAGGATGGTGAGCTGCTCGGAGGAGACCGCGAGGGTGTCCGCCGTACGCCCGATCTCGCCCATGCTGCCGCGCAGGTTGCCGAGCAGGGAGCCCAGTCCCGCGGCCAGCTGGCCGATGGCGTCCTCACCCTCGACCGGGATCGAGCGGGTCAGGTCGCCCGTCTCGGCAGCGCGGACCACCTCGAGCACCAGGTCGACCTTGCGGGAGAGCTCGGCGGCAGTCTCGCGATCCGAGGTCTCCTTCTCGATGCGCGCCAGTGCTTGGGAGACCAGGCGCCCCACGTTGCGCAGCGCGTCGAGGCGCTGCTCGGACGGGTCCAACGTCTCGGTCGAGAAGAAGTCCATCGTGCCGATGACCTCATCGGCCACAGTGATCGGGAAGCAGATCCCCGACTTCACACCGACCCGCTGCGCGACGGGCGCCCGCACGCAGTCCGTCATCTCGCCGATGTCGCGGGTGAAGACGAGGTCGCGTTGCGCCCAGACCCGTCCCGAGAGCCCGATGCCCGGGGCGAAGGACGCCTCCAGCGTGACCTTGCGGAACTCGGGGCCGGCGTCGCCGGACTCCGCCTCGAAGCGCAGGACCTGGCTGGCCGGGTCGATGCGCCAGAAGGAGCCGTAGACCCAACCGAACTCGTTGCGCACGGTGTCGAGGGCGACCTGGATGGCACCCTCGACCGTGGTGGAGGTCGCCATCTCGATCAGCACCTTGTTGACCGCTGCCGTGTCCGTGGAGGCCGCCAACCGTTCCTTCTGCGCCTGGACCCGGTCGGTGATCGCGATCCACGACACCATCGCGCCGTTGAACACGCCGCCGTCCTGGACCTCGCTGATGGTGAGGTCGATGACCTCGTCCGCGACCTCCAGCTGCGCCGTGTAGGGAAGCTGCGAGGGGTCCTCCCAGAAGGAGGAGAGCTTGTCCGGGTCCTCACCGAGCAGCGCGAAGAACGGCGTCACATCCGAACCGATGAGGTCGTCGACCGCCACCGGCAAGAAGACCTCCAGCGGGCGCAGCTTCTCCACCGCCTTGTCGTTGGCATAGCGGATCCGCTTGTCCACGTCGACCAGGAAGACCCGGGCCGCGAGGCCGTCGAGGACCGAGCGGACCTGGCCGAACGGGTTGATCTGCTCGAGACTGCCACGATCCCCGTCGCCGGAGCCCTTGGCGTGGTGCCCGTTCAGGCTGGGGGCGATCTCGAGGTCGGTCATGGTGTGCCTCCGGTGGCATCGGGCGCAGTGGGTACGTCGACTGCGCGGTGGGGGTCGAGGACGAGCAGGATGGAGTCGGGCAGGGAGAGCACGCCGCGAACGGCACCCTGGATCGCGAGCGGAACGGTGCTGGGGACTGGTTCGAGCCGGTGCTCGCTGGTGTCGATGACGTCGCCGATGTCGTCGACGAGGAGGCTGACCACCTCTCCGCGGTTGCGGACGATGACGTTCATCGGACGTTCGTCTGCCGCGCGGGCCGGGAGCCCGAGGCGCAGCCTGAGGTCGAGAGCGATCACGATCTGGCCGCGCAGGTTGATCAGGCCACGGACCGCCTCGGGGGAGCGCGGCACCGGAGTCATCTCCTGGTGGCGCAGCACCTCCTGGACGTCCTCCACGGCGACCCCGAAGTCGAGGCCGGCGACCCGGAAGGTGCAGTGCAGCGAGCTGGTCGATGTGGTGCTCATCAGGCCCCCACGCCGATCCGGTTGATCACGGCGGACAGGTCGACCAGATCGGTGACCCGCTCCTGGACGACCACCGAGCCGAACACGCCGGGGCGTCGCCCGACGTCGCTTCGGGTCACCGTCGTCTCGACGACGTCGAGCACCCGGTCGATCACGATGCCGACACGGTGCGGACTTGCGGGGTCACCGAACTCGTGCACGATCACGTTGAGCCGGCTCGGCTCCCCCGGCGTCTCGGGCAGCCCGATCGTCGAGGCCAGGCGGATCAGGGGCAGGATCCCGTCGCGATACTGCACGACCTCCTCGAGTCCGGAGGGTTCCACCTGTGCGGCGTCGAACTCCTCCAGGCGGGAGACCTCCACGATGGGAACCGCGGCCCGGCGACCGGACGAGATCTCCATGACCAGCAGGGCCGTGGTGTCGTCGGTGGCGGTCTGTGTGGCAACCACTGCGGTGGGTACGGCGGTGAGCTTGCGGTCCCGGGCCAGGCCGGGGACGTCGAGGATCAACGACACCCGGCCGTCGCCCATGATGGTGGCGCCGGCATACATCCCCAGGCTCTTGAGCTGTCGCCCGATCGGCTTGACGACGATCTCCTGGGTGTCGTGCACGTCGTCGACGCAGAGCCCGAAACGGATGTCGTCGGCCTGCACCACGATCACGGTCAGCGCGTCGCTCTGCGCCTGCTCCTCCCCGAGCACCACGCCCAGGGAGACCAGTGGGAGCAGGTGTCCGCGCAGGCGCAGGACCGGTGCACCGGCCAGGTGCTCGATGTCGCGGGTCAGTGCCTCGCCCTCGATCTTCACCAGCTCGACGAGGTTGGCCTGCGGGATCGCATAGCGTTCGTCGGCCTGGGCCACGATCAGTGCGGGGATGATGGCCAGGGTGAGCGGGATCCGCACCCGCACCGTGGTTCCCTCACCCTTTCGGGTGGTGATGTCGACAGTGCCGCCGATGCGCTCGATGTTGGTGCGTACGACGTCCATGCCGACCCCACGCCCCGAGACGTTGGTGACTGCCTCGGCGGTGGAGAAGCCGGCGTGGAAGACCAGGTTCACGATCTCGCGGAGGTCCATCCGGGTGGCAGCCTCATGGGTGATCACCCCACGGCGTACGGCAGCCTCGGCGATCTTCACGGGATCGATGCCACGGCCGTCGTCGGAGATCTCCACGACCACCTGGCCGCTCTCGTGGCTGGCCTTCAGGTGCAGGTTGCCCTTGGCCGGCTTGCCCTGCGCGATGCGTTCGGCTGGGGTCTGGATGCCGTGGTCGAGGGCATTGCGGACCAGGTGCGTCAGTGGGTCGCGGAGGGCTTCGAGCAGCGAGCGGTCGAGCTCGGTGTCGTGGCCCTGCATGTCGAGGTCGACCTCGCGGCCGAGCTGGTTGGCCAGGTCGCGAACGATCCTCGGCATCTTCGACCAGACCTGCCCGATCGGCTGCATGCGGGTGGCCATGATGCCCTCCTGCAGTTCGCTGGCGACCAGGTCAAGGCGCTGTGCGGCACGCAGCAGCTCGACGTCCTCGCGGCCCTCGGTGCGTTGCAGGATCTGGTTGCGGGTGAGCACGAGCTCGCCCACGAGCTGGACGAGGTCGTCGAGCAGGTCGACATCGACCCGGACCGAGCTGTCGGCGACGCCGCGGCGAGGCTCGTCGTCGGGCGACTCGTTGGCTGGGGCGGTTGGCTGTACAGGCACCGGGGGCGCGACGGACTGCGCGGGTTCGGTGGGCACAGCTGGCTCGATGGGCGCAACAGGCGCGGCGATCTGGACGGGAGCTGCAGACGCGGGGGCCTGAGCCGGCTCGGCTGGTGCTTCCATCGCTGCGGTGAGGGCATCCATCACGGTGACGATGTCGACCGTGGTGTCTGCGTCACCGCCGGTCTCCTCGATCACTGCCAGGAGCGCACGGACGGTGTCGACCATCACCAGCAGGGTGCCGGTCAGTTCCCGGGTCAGCGACATCTCGCCGTCGCGCAACTTGGACAGCAGGTTCTCGCCGACGTGGGTCAGCTGCTCGAGTCGACCGAGCGCGAGGAAGCCGCTGGTTCCCTTGATCGTGTGGATCGTGCGGAAGATGCTCGAGAGCAGGTCCCGCGATCCGGGATCCTGCTCGAGTGCGACCAGGTCACGGTCGAGCTGGTCGAGGTTCTCGTGGCTCTCCACGAGGAACTCGGCGATGATCTCGGCGTCGTCGTCCATGGTGCTCCCTCCCTTCCCTCAACCGCGTCAATCGGCAGTTGGGGCAGGGAGTTGAGCGATTCTTCAAGGGATCACGTCGCCCGGGCGATGGGGCGAGCAGGAAGTTCGCTGGTTCAGCGCGACGTGCGCAGGGCCTTCGCCAAGGACGCGACTGCGGCCTCGCTCGGCGACGCGGCCTCGCGGTTGCTCGACTCGAGCTGGGCGATCAGCTCGGCCCGCTGCACCGCAACGCTCCGTGGCGCGTCGATGCCGACACGGACGACGTCACCGCGGACCTCGAGGATCGTGATCACGACGTCGTCACCGACGAGGACGGACTCCCCCGCCTTGCGACTCAGCACCAGCATGAGCACACGTTAACGGTTCACCCGCCCCGGTGCAGGGAACGGGGTCGCCCCGGCGCTGCGGCGGTGTTCGGTTCAGGCGACGAGCGGAGCAGCGAGCGCGTGCCGGGAGTCGTCGAGGATCACCTGTGCCGCGCGGCGGTTGGTGGTGTTCACGACGATCGGTGCGACCAGGTTCGCGGTGGTCGAGGCGAGCGACTCGCCCGGCTTGAGCACCAGCAGGACCAGCGCCTCCTCGGCACTGGTCAGGCCGAGCAGGTTCACGTCCTCGTCGCCGAGGACCGGCTCGTAGTCATCGAAGAACTGGCCCGGCGTGATCACCAGGAAGCGCAGGTCCTCGTGGTCCAGGGACCGCAGCTCGCAGAGCATCCCATCATCATCGAGACGAACCAGGGCGAAACGTTGGTCACCGTCGAACCCGGGCATCGGGCGAACCAGGTCGATGACGGGGATCTCCTGCACGTCTGCTCCGTTCTTCTGGTGCCACCGATTTCCCACTCGAGGAGCGGCTGGGTGCGTGGCCGTCATCATCGCAGATAGTCCATCAGCGACGTGGACAGGACGCGGGCCGACGAGGCGAGCGATGCCTGATAGGCAACATCGGCCAGCTTGACGTCGATCGCGGTCTTGACCAGGTCGACGTCCTCAAGGTCGGAGAGCCGGGCGGTCAGGGTGAGCTCGGTGTCGACCGAGGAAGCGAGCACGTCGTCGAGTCGTTTTTGACGGATGCCCACGTCGACCTGGGTGTTGGTCAGGTCGGTCATTCGACCGGCCAAGATGTCGATGCCGGCTCTGATCTCGTCACCGTCGCCCGCGCGGAGTGCGCTCGAGAGCGCTGCCAGGTCGTCGAAGAGCGAGTCACCGGCCGTGCCGAACACCGCGAGCCCGTCGACGTCCACACGCACCGAGACCCCATCGGCCACGGTCCGGTTCACCGCCGCGGGGGTGCCGATGTAGGTGCCGTCCGCCTCGTAGGCCTTCGACCCCGCGGTCACGCCGCCGAAGACCGGGCGACCCAGGTAGTCGGTGTTCGCCTGGGTGATCAGGCTCTCCCGGATCTGGTCGACCTCGACCGCCAGGGCCTCTCGGCTGGCCGGGCTCATCGCCCCGTCGTTGGCGCCGGTCAGGGCCAGCTCGCGGGCACGACGTACCTGCGAGGTCATCGAGGCGAGCGTGGTGTCGAGCTGGCCCAGCCAACCGATGCCGTCCTGGGCGTTGGCAGCGAACTGCTTGTTCGCCGCGGCCTCCGCTCGCACGCGCATCGCCGCGATGGTGTCCGTCGGCGAGTCGGACGGCCGGTTCAGCCTGCGTCCCGACGCGAGCTGCTCCTGCAGCTTCGCAGCGCGCGAGGAGTTCGTCTCGATGGCCGTCAGCGACTGGCGCACCATCATGTTCTGGGTCACGCGTCCCAGGGCCATCAGCGCACCAGTCCTGTCCGGTTGATCAGAGTGTCGAGCACGGAGTCCATCACGGTCATCACCCGCGAGGCGGCCTCATAGGAGCGCTGCGCGCTGACCAGGTTGACCATCTCCTCGTCGATGCTGACGCCCGAGAGGGACTCACGGCTGTTGTCGACCTGCTTGGTGAGGACCTGCTGGTTCGCGGCGAGACGGTGCACGGAGGCGACCTCGGTGCCGAACACCGCGACCAGGCGCTGGTAGGACCCCTCGACGCCCGACGAGGTCGAGAGCAGGTCTGCGTTGCTGCCGTCCAGGCCGCCACCGGCAATCGCGGAGGCGGCGACACCCTTGCCGTCACTCAGCGCGACCTGCAGGCTCGCGACGACGTCGGGCGCGGTGTAGGAGAAGAGCGCCTGCCCGGGATTGCCCTCGAGGTCGAAGCCGGCCTGGTGGGCCGCGTTCATCTCGTCGGCGAAGTCCTGGGCGACCGCGTCGAGCCCGGCACGATAGGACGGCAGGGTCGTGGTCAGCAGCTCCGCGATGGCACCGACCTCGCCGCTGATGCCCGCCGGGAGCATGGTCGTGCCCGACGACGTGGTGATGGCCAGGGCGACTGCTCCCCCGCCTGATCCGTCCGGGTTCACGCCGGCGGTGATCTCGAGCGTGCCCGCCTTGTTGCCGGCGACGAGGCTGACGCCGTTGAGGGCGACATCCATCCCGCCATCGGCGCGGACCGTGCCGATGGCGCCGGTCATCTCGGAGAGCTTGAGGGCGAGCGAGTCGCGCTGGTCGAGCAGTGTCCCGGCATCGATGCCGTTGCCCTGCGCCTCGGCGATGCTCTGATTCGTGCGAGCCAGGTCCGCGGCCAAGATATTGACCTCCCGGACGTTGACGAGGAGTTGGGAGCGGAGTCCCTCCTCCTCGGTGACCACGTTGCGGTGCTGCACCGCGAAGGCGTCGACGAGGGTCTCGGCGGCGACCAGGACCTGGCTGCGCGCTGCCTCGTTGCCAGGGTTGTTCGAGAGGTTCTGCCACGACGAGCGATAGCTGGCCAGTGCAGCCGACACTCCCGCCGTCCCGGGCTCACCGATGCCGGCCTCGACCCGGTCCAGGACGACGCCACGGGTGTCGAGGAAGGCCTGGGTGCCGTGCTCCTTGCGAGCGCGCACGTCGAGGAACTGGTTGGCCAGGCGGTCGATGCCTGCCACGGTGACGCCGTCACCGACACCGCTGCCTCGGGACCAGAGGCCCGCGACGTCCTGCGTGGAGGAGGAAGCGCCGACGACCCGGCGACGTACATAGCCGTCAGTGCCGACGTTGGCCAGGTTGTTGCTGGCCACGTCCATCGCGACCTGGCTGTAGCGCAACCCGCTCAGTGCGGTGTTGAAGGAGGCCATGCTGCCGACCATGGGTCACAGGCTCCTGTCGACGATCGCGCTCCGCTGCGGGGCCGAGACCTTCGAGCCGTCCGGCGTGTAGCCATCTACGCCGTCGGCCTCAAGCGCCATCATCGCCTCGCGGGCGGCGCGATAGCCCGAGGTGATCAGCTCGCGGTTCGTCGCCGACAGCGCCGCGATGTCACGGGTGACGGCCGCGAAGGCGTCACGGTGTTCGAGGAAGATCGTGCGCCGCGGGTCCTCGACGGCCTCGGCCAGTGCACGAAGGCTGGTGTTGTGCTCAAGGCCGACGCTCGCCGCCACCTCGTCGGAGGCGACCGCGCGCAGCAGCTCGGTCTGCCGGATCGTGATGACGACCTGCTCGACGTCGTTCGCCGCCTGCAGCAGCCAGCGCGTCTTGCCGGAGGCCAGGACCAGTTGCTCGACCTCGAGGCGATAGAGCAAGGACTCGAGCAGGTTGCGCTCGCGCCACAGGATCGC
>DATCYH010000698.1:0-7789 GCA_036570405.1 Nocardioides sp. | reverse complement strand
GACGAGGCAGCCCTGAGGGATCTTGCGCACGAGCTCGCCGACGGCGACGTCGTGGAGTGTGTCGCAATCGAGACTGCCGATGGCCGCGACATCCTGCGCCACTCCACCGCCCACGTGCTGGCCCAGGCCGTGCAGGACCTCTTCCCGGACGCCAAGCTCGGCATCGGTCCGCCGATCCAGGACGGCTTCTACTACGACTTCGACGTCGAGACCCCGTTCAACCCTGCGGACCTCGAGAAGATCGAGTCCCGGATGCGCAAGATCATCAAGGAGAACCAGCGGTTCTCCCGCCGCCCGCTCTCCGACGCCGACGCGATCGACGAGCTCCAGGACGAGCCCTACAAGATCGAGCTGATCGGCCTCAAGGGTGGCGGCAAGGCCGACGGCGCCGATGGCGAGGTTGACCAGGAAATCGCAGAGGGTGCGAACGTCGAGGTCGGCGAGGGCGAGCTCACCATCTACGACAACATCAACCGCAAGGGCGAGGTGGCCTGGAAGGACCTCTGCCGCGGCCCGCACCTGCCCACCACCAAGCGGATCCCCGCATTCAAGCTGATGCGCAGCGCCGCGGCCTACTGGCGCGGCGACGAGAAGAACAAGCAGCTCCAGCGCATCTATGGCACCGCCTGGGAGACCAAGGAAGCCCTCGACGAACACCTGCACCGCATCGAGGAGGCCGAGCGCCGCGACCACCGCAAGCTCGGCCGCGAGCTCGACCTGTTCAGCTTCCCCGACGAGATCGGCTCCGGTCTCCCCGTATTCCACCCCAAGGGCGGCGTGATCAAGCGCGCGATGGAGGACTACGTCCGCGAGCGACACATCGCCGAGGGCTTCGACTACGTCGGCACCCCGCACATCGCCAAGGAGGGGCTCTTCCACACCTCCGGCCACCTGCCCTACTACGGCGAGGGCATGTTCCCCGCGATCGACGTGGACGGCATGGACTATCGCCTCAAGGCGATGAACTGCCCCATGCACAACCTCATCTACCGGTCGCGCCAGCGCTCCTACCGCGAACTGCCGCTGCGACTCTTCGAGTTCGGCCACGTCTATCGCCACGAGAAGTCGGGCGTGATCCACGGCCTGACCCGCGTGCGCGGTTTCGCCCAGGACGACTCGCACTCCTATGTCACCCCCGAGCAGGCCCCGGCCGAGGTCGAACACCTGCTCAACTTCATGCTCTCGCTGCTTCGTGACTTCGGGATCGACGACTTCTACCTCGAGCTCTCCACCCGGGATGCCTCGAAGGACAAGTTCATCGGCTCCGACGAGGACTGGGCCGTGGCCACCAAGGTCCTCGAGGACGTCGCAGTCGCCACCGGCCTCGAGCTGGTCCCCGACCCGGGTGGCGCGGCCTACTACGGCCCGAAGATCTCCGTGCAGGCGCGCGACGCGATCGGCCGGACCTGGCAGATGGGCACCGTCCAGTACGACTTCAACCAGCCGTCTCCCGACCGGTTCAACCTCGAGTACGTCGCTGCTGACGGCACCCGACAGCAGCCGGTGATGATCCACTCGGCCAAGTTCGGCTCCATCGAGCGGTTCATGGGCGTTCTCGTCGAGCACTATGCCGGTGCCTTCCCACCCTGGCTCGCACCGGTCCAGGTGCAGGGGATCCCGATCGCGGAGCGACACAACGACTACCTTTTCGACGTGGCCGAGAAGCTGAAGGCTGCCGGCGTACGCGTCGAGGTCGACATCTCCGACGATCGGATGCAGAAGAAGATCCGCAATGCCCAGCTCCAGAAGGTTCCGTTCATGGTGATCGCGGGTGACAGCGACGTCGAGGCCGGCGCGGTGTCGTTCCGCTACCGCGACGGCCGACAGGACAACGGCGTGCCGGTCGACGAGGCGATCCGCCGCGTGGTCGAGGCCGTCGCGTCGCGTGCCCAGGTCTGACGTGGGCCCCATCAACCAGCAGGGAACCGGTGGGTCCGACGGTCCGGAGGCTCTGGAGCGGATCTGGACCCCGCACCGGATGGCCTACATCCGGTCCTCGATCGCCGGGGACGGGTGCCCGTTCTGCATCATCCCCGGGCTGCCCGACGCTGACTCGCTGGTGGTGGCGCGTGGGGAGCACACCTATGTGGTGCTGAACCTGCACCCATACAACCCGGGTCACTTGATGGTGTTGCCCTATCGGCACGTTGCCGGACTCGAGGAACTCACGGCCGAGGAATCCTCGGAGCTGATGGCGCTGACGCAGCGAGCGATCACGGTGATCAGGAGCATCAGCACTCCGCACGCCTTCAACGTCGGACTCAACCTTGGTGGCGCCGCAGGCGGGTCTCTGGCCGATCACCTGCACCAGCACGTGGTGCCTCGCTGGTCCGGTGACGCCAACTTCATCACGATCGTCGGCGGGACCAAGGTGCTGCCGCAGCTGTTGCAGGACACCCGAGACCTGCTTGCCGAGGCCTGGGCGAGGGCATGACCGTGCGAGCCGCGGCGCCGTCGTCGGCCGATCTCGAGCTGGCGGCTCGCCTGGTGCGTGAGGCAGGTGATCTCGCGGCGAGCCTGCGTGCTGAAGGACTGGCTGCCGAGCAGAAGTCGAACGTCGCAGACATCGTCACCGCCGCCGACCATGCCGCCGAGGCGCTGATCGTCGAGATCCTGCGCGCGGAACGCCCCGATGACTCGATCGTGGGGGAGGAGGGCGCCAACCATGCCGGTTCCTCGGGACGGACCTGGGTGATCGACCCGGTCGACGGCACCTACAACTTCTTCAGGGGCATGGACTGGTGGTGCTCTGCCCTTGCCCTGACCGACGCGTCGGCTGCGGTGCCAGGCGTCGATGCGGACGGGCTGTTGTTGGGCGCGGTCGCGGATCCGTCGAGACGAGACGTCTACGTCGGCGGGCCGGGCGTGGCGGCCACCCGCAACGGACGCGAGTTGCCGCACCTGGACGACGTACCGGTGGAGCAGGCGTGTGCCACCACCTATCTGCACCCGCCGTTCTATGGGGGTGAGATCGGTGCCGCGTTCGGTCGTGCGGTGTCCCGGGTGGCGACGCTGAGGATGCGCGGTTCCGGGACGATGGACTGCGTCTCGGTGCTGCTCGGTCAGAGCGACGTGGTCTTCCAGCACACCGTTCCCGAGTGGGACCGATTGCCCGGTGCGGCGCTGATCCGCAGCCTGGGCGGCGAAGCGCGTGTCGTCGCCGCCGCAGGAGTGGAGTGGCATGTGGCCGGTGTGCCGACCGCGGTGGCCGCTGTTGCAGCTGCGCTGGTCGGCGACACCGTCCCTCTCAGCTGACGAGTACTCCATCAGGGTCGCGGCCCTGGAAGAGGTTGATCGCCTGGTTGCGGATCCGGCCGTCCTGGATCTCGATCGCCGCGTCGATGGTCTCGTCGAGCGCCCATGCCTCCGGTCCGCTCAGCACGGTCTCGACGAAGGACAACAGCGCCTCGCTGTTCTCCCAGGTCGCCGAGCCCCAGAGGTAGGAGGGGCTGTGGTCGACCGCGTAGTAGCCGATGTGGTCGCCCACCTCGAACATCGGGTCGTCGAAGGTCGTCGGGCGGGCCCAGCTGAACCCCATCGCCTCGTCGCACGAGACGTCCACGATCAGGCTTCCCGGACGGAAGGCCGCCAGGTCCTCGGTGCGCAGGTAGGTCAGCGGGGCGTTCGGGTCCTGCAACGTGCAGTTGACGACGATGTCGCTCTCGGCCAGGAACGGTGCCAGGGGCACCTTCCCGGCGTCGGTGAAGACCTGGCTCAACGCCGGAGCGTCGGGGTTGTGCTCGAACCGATGGATCCTGACCGAGTGGATGGGGGATGCCACGGCCGCGACGTCGCGGATGGTCAGGACCCGGACGTCGTGGATGCCGCTCGCACTCAGGGCCGTGACGGCGCCACGAGCCGTGGCGCCGAAACCGATGACGACAGCGTTGAGCTTGCGGCCATAGCTTCCCGTGATGCCGCCCAGGGTCAGTGCGTGGAGCACCGAGGAGTAGCCGGCCAACTCGTTGTTCTTGTGGAACACGTGCAGGCCCACCGAACCGTCGCGGGCCCAGTGGTTCATCGTCTCGAATGCGATGAGGGTCAGCTTCCGGTCGATCGCTGCCTGGGTGAGCGCCGTGTCCTGCACGCAGTGCGGCCAGCCCCACAGGACCTGGCCCTCGTGCAGGGCCTCGACGTCGGCCAGCTGCGGCTTCGGCAGGAGTACGACGTCGGACGTGGCCAGCAGTTCGTCCCGCGAGGCGAAGCCGGCGACGTGGGGTGCCAGCGACTCGTCGGTGCGGCCGAAGTGCTCGCCGTATCCGTGCTCTAGGGTGATGCGGGCCTGAAGGTGCTGGGGAATGCGGCGGAAGTGCTCCGGGTGGATCGGCAGACGTCGCTCGTTCTCCATGGAGGAGGTGGCGACCACGCCCAGGCTCAGGGCCTGCGGCCGGGTCACCGCTTCTTTTCGGGGAGCTTGCCGATGTCGGAGTTGCCGGCTGCCTTGGCCTGCTTGTCGGCCCGCGTCTCCTTGATCGACTTCGATTTCTTGGTCATCGCTTGTCGTGGTGACTTGTCAGCCATGGTGGCTCCCTTGTTGGAAGCCTGAATGGCTCCGTTCTGTCGACAGTACGCGGGGTTGTGCAGAACCGGTCTTCCTTGAGTGTTCGATCGGCCCCGACGGCCGGCCCCCGAGGCTCGGTGCTCGTGGACGCGGAGGCAATGGAGGTGGCCGGTTCAGTGGCAGGTAGTCTGCAGCCGCCATGTTGGATCGATTCAAAGCCTTCTGGGTCGGGCTCCTGAACCCCATTGCGCAGCTTTTCATCAAGCTGGGCATCAGTGCCGACGCCGTGACGCTCGTCGGGACGATCGGTGTCTGCACCGGTGCCCTGGTGTTCTTCCCCCGCGGAGAGCTGTTGATCGGCGTCCTGTTCATCACCGCCTTCGTCTTCTCGGACCTGCTCGACGGGCACATGTCCCGGTTGACCGGGAAGAAGAACCGCTTCGGGGCGTTTCTCGACTCCACCCTCGACCGCATCGGTGACGGCGCGATCTTCGGTGGACTGGCGATGTACTTTGCCGGTCCCGGCGACTCGAGGCTCTACCTCTGGTTGGCGATGATCTGCCTGGTGATGGGCTCGGTGACGTCCTATGCGCGCGCCAAGGCTGAGGGCATGGGCTATGACGCCAAGGTAGGGATCGCCGAGCGAGCAGATCGCCTGGTCGCGATCCTCGTGATGACCGGTCTGGGTGCGATCTTCGATCTTCCCATCCTCATGGAGGTCACGTTGTGGGCCCTGGCCATCGCGAGCACGGTCACCGTCCTGCAACGGACCTGGGTCGTACGCAAGCAGGCGTATGCAGAGGCTGCAGCTGCCGAAGGCTGAGCAGCGCCGGGACTGAGCGGGGTCGAGTTTGTCTCCTCACGTCCGCCTGGCGAATCTGACGTCGCCGTTGGCGAGAAACTCCACCGAGCTCCGTGCGTCGTGAACCCGATGGTGATGCCAGGGACACAGGAGGATCAGGTCCCCCAGGTCGGTCCGGCCACCTTGTGACCATGGGTTGCGATGGTGCGCCTCGCACCAGGTGGAGGGGACCATGCATCCCTCGGCCTGGCACGTGGGGTGGTTGTGTGCGGCGGCCATTCGCTGTGGTGACTTGAACAGTCGACTTGCCCGACCCCAATCGAGGATCTCGGAGTCCGAGCCGAGCACGGCGGGCAGGAGTTGGCTCTGGCAGGCGAGGCGTCGGGCTTCTGCGGCCGTGATGCGGGTGCCGTCCCCGAGGGTCGCCACCCCGAGCCCGGTGCGAAGCTTCTCGATGTCGATGGTCACCACAACCGTCGTGGTGGAGCCGCCGTGGAGCGGAAGAACATCCGAGGGGAGGGCCTCGAGGAGCGCGCAGAATGCCTCGCCGCGTACCCGGTCATAGGGGAGACGCTGACCCGTGGCGGGGTCGAGGAATCGACTTTCGCTCGGGGTGTTGGCGTCGTGCCGGGGCGAGGTGAAGGACTCAAGGATCGACTTCAGTCGTGCCGCAGAGCCATCCGGGATGCGGGCACGCAGGTCGCAGGTGCCGTCGCCGTTGTCGGTGAGGTGGAGCCTAGTCGCCCCACGCGCCTTGGCGTGTTCGCGCTCGACCTGCTTGCGCTCCTCGTCGTCGTACGTCGCTGGGTCGATGACCTCCAGGATCTTGTCGCCCAGGACGCGCAACTGTTCGGGGTTGAAGTGCTCACAGGCCTCCACGAGGCGTTCTTCGGCTTCGGTGCGGATATGGAGGGGCACGTCGTCGCTGAGCATGTCGAGTGCCCGGATGACCACCTGTGCCTGGAGCAGATTGGCCGCGCCACGTCGTACGGCGCTGCGGAGCCGCGGATAGGAGTGCTTGAGGGCCGTGGCCATGTTCTCGGCCCGTGCCTGAGGGGCGGAGCCGGTCAGTGCTCGTGGGGTCAGCCAGTGGGAGATGCGGCGCGCGGAATCAGCCTCTGCGACATCAACGGACTCGACGATCACGTCGAGCCGAAGGGCCTCGACCCGGTCGGCCAGGTTCGTCAGGAGGTGGAGTGCGTCGCGCTTCTGAGCGGTGCTTGCCATGGCGAGGTCGACGTCCAGGACGCCGTCGAGTGCGCAGGCGATCGAGTCCGCACACGCGAGCACCGGATGGGGTGCTGTGGGGAGTGGAGTGATCGCCATGTGCCAACGCTAGAGGGCAGCACTGACATTCGCTTGGGAGTGCATCCCGCCTGTGGAGAAGTGGGTCAGCGCCCTTGCCTGTGGACGAAAAGCGGGCCGGATGGGGCAGCTGTCGTCGTCATTTCGGGCTAGACGTGCTCTTCTGTCAGTCGCCCGAGGTGAGGACCGGGATGGCTTCTCGGACACGGAGCGGAACGCCGGGCCCAGTGGTCGTCACGGTTCCATTCACTGGCTGCCAGGGTCGTCCTTCAACGCTGTACTGGGCGCGCCAGACCACGTTGACGCTGGGGGTGAGTCTCTTGGCTGGTTGGAGATACTTGTAGGAGACGTAGTCGGACATCGGCCGGCCCTTCTCATAGGGAATGCCCGGGGTCGTCGTGGTGAACGACCCTCCGTCACCCGTGTTCCAGACGAACTGCGTGGGAGTCATCCGGAGAGTGACGTTGCGACCGAGGAGCGTCAGCGACTGGTCATATTGCTCGGCCTGCGTGCTGAACAGCGTGTCCATGTTGACCAAGGTGGTCCCGTCCGGCGGTTGGATCACGATCTGGGAGCTCGGGATGGTGAGATTCTTGAAGGCCCTTGCCACGAGAACCGACGTTGCAGGACCCGAGGGGGTCGGCTCCGCGCAGGCGTCGTAGGTGCTTATCCGGGTGGGGTCGGAGATGTTGCGTGACATCCCCTGACACGGGAGATTGGAACCGAGCAGACCGAGTTCGAGTTCGTCTGCTCTTTCGAATGCTGTCATCGTCCGCCACTGGGTGACCGTGCCGCCGAGTTGGCACGCCGACTTTGACCTTGACTCAACTGTGATTCCGCGGGGTGAGGTACGAGCTGTGGTGACGCTCCCAGATGCGCAGTTGGACTCAGATGTCTTCGGTTTGGTGGTGTCTCCGATGGCAGGGGTAGGCACCGCCAGGATGAGGACTAGCAAAAGGACAACTCGTCGTGCGCCCATGTCAGGTGCCAATGTCCGAGACGATCCACACACCGTCGACGACTGACAGGTAGAAATCCCAGGACTCGGTCGAGGCTTCAAAGCGCCGCGGCTTGGACTTCGCATCTTCTTGCACTGTCCCAGCAGGAAATTCGAGCACCACGCTGATCCGCGTAGCATCACTGTTGGATTTGGGGTAAACTTTTTGAGACGTGATCTGTGT
>DATCYH010000697.1:0-1516 GCA_036570405.1 Nocardioides sp. | reverse complement strand
CTTGCGGACCACGGTGGCCGGGTCGATGTCGAGCACTCCGACCTCGGAGGCCAGCACGACCAGACCCTCGTCGGTGACCCAGTAGCGGGAGGGTCGCAGGCCGTTGCGGTCCAGCACGGCGCCGACCTGGGCGCCGTCGGTGAAGACGACGCAGGCCGGTCCGTCCCAAGGCTCCATCATCGCGGAGTGGAACTCATAGAAGGCGCGACGCTTCGCGTCCATCTCTGTGTGGTTCTCCCACGCCTCGGGGATCATCATCAGCACCGCGTGCGGCAGCGAACGGCCACCCATGTGCAGGAGCTCGAGCACCTCGTCGAACGACGCGGAGTCGGAGGCACCGGGGGTGCAGATCGGGTACAGGCGCTCGAGGTCGCCGGGGATCAGGTCCGAGGACAGCAGCGCCTCGCGGGCCCGCATCCAGTTCCGGTTGCCCATCACGGTGTTGATCTCACCGTTGTGCGCGATGAAGCGGAACGGGTGCGACAGCGGCCAGCTCGGGAAGGTGTTGGTCGAGAACCGTGAGTGGACCACGGCCACTGCCGAGGCAACCCGCTCGTCGACGAGGTCGGGGAAGACCTGGTCGAGCTGGTCGGTGGTGAGCATGCCCTTGTAGGCGATGGTGCGCGAGGAGAGCGAGGGGAAGTAGACATCCGTCTCCCGCTCGGAGCGCTTGCGCAGCACGAAGGCAAGGCGCTCCAGCGCCATCCCGGTGACCCGCTGTCCATCGCCTGCGACGAAGACCTGCTGGAAGGCAGGCATGCAGTCGAGTGCGGTCTGACCGAGGGGCTCGGAGTTGGTGGGCACTTCGCGCCACCCGAGCAACTTCAGGCCCTCCTCCGCGGCAATCTGGCTGATCTGCTCACGGGTCTTGGCGACCTGCTCGGCGTCGCCGGGCAGGAAGGCCGTGCCGACGGCGTACGAGCCGGCCACAGGTAGTGCGAAGTCCACCACGTCACGGAAGAACGCGTCGGGCACCTGCATCAGGATGCCTGCACCATCACCCGAGTTGGGTTCGGCACCTGCGGCACCACGGTGCTCGAGGTTGCGAAGTGCGGTCAGCGCCTTCGACACGATGTCATGGCTGGCCACGCCGGTCAGGGTGGCTACGAAGGCAACGCCGCACGCATCGTGCTCGTTGGTTCCGTCGTAGAGACCCTGAGGCGGAGGGAATGCATGCATGGCATTCTCCCGTCGTCATCTGCGCCGGTCCGGTGTGCGGATCCGGCGAACTGGCAGTGAAAGAGGTGAATCTTTGCTGCAGGGGACGACACTGGCCCTCGCGGAGGGAAACAGTAACACCCCGATGGGGGTCCGAAAACACGCTCGCGACCGCCCTGACCGACGAGTGACCCTCATCTCACGCCTGGTCGCGGCTCACCGGAACCGGCCCGGGACCCGCAGGAGTCAGCCGACTGCGCCGCCGACTCCCATACCCACCAGATAGGTCACCGCGAAGGCGACACCGCCCAGCGCGACCTGCCGTCCGCCGCCGAACCACCACTGGCGACTCGTCACC
>DATCYH010000696.1:0-5366 GCA_036570405.1 Nocardioides sp. | reverse complement strand
TTCGCGCACGCTCCTGGCGCGCCGTGAGAAGGCGGGCCCCGGCGTGGCCCGCGCGCTGGGCCTGACCGAGGGCGACGCCGTCCTGCGCTGGCGCCGGGTCCGCACCGCGGATGGCACACCGCTCGCGGTCGAGAACACCTGGCTCAGTGAGGTCCTGGTGCCCGGCTTCCTGGAGACGGGACTGCCCGAGAGCCTGTATGACGCACTCGCGCACCGTGGTCTGCGACCCACCTGGGCCGAGGATGCGATCAGCGCCGAGCTCTTCGGTGCCGAGGACGCTGCCGTTCTCGACGTGCCGGTCGGGTCGGCGGCGCTGCGGGTGAGCCGTCGCGCGGTCAGGGACGACAAGATTCTTGGTGTCTCGCGCACCCTGTTCCGCTCGGACCGCTACACGCTCTGGGCGCAGTTTGAGGATCGCTGATCGCTCGCGGCACGCGCGAGAGGATCGGTGGGCGGAGTGCCGTGCTCGGCATGCCGTGTCCCGAATGCCGTGTCCGGGCGAAGGCTGCACATAGGGTTCGACCATGAGCCTGCTGCTCGAGATCGCGGTGCACGGCCCGCGCGACGTGTTCGGTGCCCAGGAGGGTGGCGCGGACCGGCTGCTGCTCACCGGCGCCGAAGGCATGTCGCCTGACCTGACCGAGGCCTCGGCGCTGCTGCGCGAGAGCGACCTGCCGGTGCGGGTGATGCTCCGGCTCAACGATTCCTGGACCACCACCGGCGGCGAGTTCACCCGACTGGTCGGGCTGGCCCAGGAATATGTCGCCCTGGGTGCGGAGGGGGTCGCGTTCGGCTTCCTCGACTCCGACCTCGAGGTCGACACCGGCACCTGCACGGCCCTGGCCGAGGCGATCACCGGGATCCCGTGGACGTTTCACGAGGCGGTCGATGCGTGCCTCGACTCGCGTCGGACCTGGCGCCGGCTGCTCGGCCTGCCCGGGCTCGACGCAGTGCTCGCCTCGGGCTCCCCGCAGGGACTCTCGCACGGCTATGAGGACCTGCTCGCCCAGGCCCAGGACTCACCGGAGAGCGCTGCCCTGATGCTGCCCGGGCACGGACTCCTGCCCGAACACGTCCCGTGGTTGGCGCGGGCGGGGGTACGCCAGGTGCACGTCGGTCGGCAGGTGCGCCCGGGTGCGTCGTACAAGGCCTATGTCGATGCCGGGCACGTGCGCTCCTGGCGACTCCTCCTCGACTCCTGACCCGCCCCCACGCTGACCCGTCGCCAATTCACATCCTGCGGGCCACCGTCGACCTGTCGTGAATTCACCTTCTGTCGCGCTCAGAACGTGAATTCACGACGGGTCAGCGAGAGGATTGGGTGGGGAGGGGTCACTGGCAGCTGGTTGCCAGCTCCTGGATCCGCGCGGTCACGTCGGGATCGCCGGCACCGAACTCCGGGTCGATGAGCTGCTCCACCGGGAACTCGGTGGCCAGGGCAGCCGAGTAGCACTGTGCCATCGCTGCCGGAGCGCCCATCTCGACGAGCTGGGCGCCGAGCGAGGACCGTACGGTGACCAGCTGCAGAGCGTCCTGGGAGGACTCCGAGCCCAGGCGTGAGTCGTCACCGGAGTCGCAGGACTCGAGCCGTACCGTGTTGCCGTTTCTGCTCACCTGCGCAGCGCCGTCCGGGAGCGCCTTGCTCCAGGTGGTCAGCGCGAAGTCGATCTCGGCCGTGTCCTTGTCGGTGTCACCGATGAAGTCGGAGGTGATGCAGGTCTTGGCGTCCTTCTCGAAGGCGACGTAGTGGTCGCCGCCCCAGCCATCGGCGGCCTCGAGCGCGGCGGTGAGCGGAAGGTGCTCGGCGAGGACCAAGTAGAGGAAGAGTGCACCGAACTCGCCGGAGTCGAACTCCTTCTCGCCCGTGCCGATCGTGGGCTCGTCGACCTTGATCGCCGGCTCCTGGTCGGTGACCCACGTCCACGGGTCGAGCAGGTGCTCCTCGGTGCTCGGCGGGTCACCGAACATCTGGTCGACGGACTTGTTGCCCTCCTCGGCGGCCGCCAGGGTGACCAGCGGCTGCCCGAGGGCGTACGGCGTGCTCATCAGGACCACGAGGATCTGCGGGACCTCGTCCAGCTTCTTGAGCATCTCGCCCTGGTCTGTCTCCGCGGACTTCTGCAGGGCCTGCTGCTCGTCGGTCGGCAACGAGGCGACGTACGCCGTCTCAATGCGGGAGGCGTCACCCTCGACGAGCCCGCGATAGACGGCGGCCGCAGTGCCCTCCTTGTCGTTGTCCAGCTCGTCGAACTTCTTGCCGAGGTCGAAGTGCTGGTCCTGCAGGGCGTGGGTCAGTTCGTGCACGAGGGTCTTGGTGACCGCCGGCGTCATCTTGTCGCCGCGCACCCGGATCCGCTTGTCCTCGAAGGAATAGAAGCCCAGGGTCCCTTCGCCGGTGAGCGCGTTCATCTGTTTGAACAGGTCGACGTCGCTCTTCAGCAGCCCGAGCGCACGCAGCAGCCCAGAGGTCTGCTCGAGCTCGTCCTTGTCCTCCTGGGTCAGATCGCCCTCATCGGCGGTCATGTCCTTGCGGAAGTCCTTCTCGGAGCGGAAGTCGACGTGGACGGGGTGCTTGAACTCCAGGCCACGCTCCTTCTCCACGATCGGGATCAGGTCGGCCACCCGGGAGTCCCACTCGTCGGGGTGGTCCGAGTCGCGATCGAGGAGGACGACCACCACCGCGGCGGCTCCGAGGAGCAGGAGGGCGACACCCGCGATCAGCATCAGCAGGCGTCGGCGGGGTGGCGTGCGTGCGGGGTGCGTCGTGGTGGCGTCATCCGGGGTCACCGGGCGAGCCTACAGACGGCGCAACCGTGCGATCACAGATCGTCCTCGTCGATGATCCGATAGGCATAGCCCTGCTCGGCGAGGAACCGCTGCCGGTTCTGCGCGAAGTCCGCGTCCACCGTGTCGCGCGAGACGATCGTGTAGAAGTGCGCGGACTTCCCCTCCGACTTGGGCCGCAGCAGGCGTCCCAGGCGCTGCGCCTCCTCCTGACGTGAGCCGAAGGAGCCGGACACCTGGATCGCCACCTCGGCGGAGGGCAGGTCGATGGAGAAGTTCGCGACCTTGGAGACGACGAGCAGATCGAGCTGGCCGGACCGGAACTCCTCGAAGAGCCGCTGGCGTTCCTTCACCGAGGTCTCGCCCTTGATCACCGGCGCATCGAGCGCGGCGGCGAGCTCGTCGAGCTGGTCGATGTATTGCCCGATCACCAGCGTGGGCTGACCCTTGTGCTGCTCCACGAGACGGCGTACTACGTCGATCTTGTGGTGGGTGCACGCCGCCAGCCGATAGCGCTCCTCGGGCTCCGCGGTCGCGTAGGTCAGCCGCTCCGAGGACGGCAGGGTCACCCGCACCTCGACACAGTCGGCAGGAGCGATCCAGCCCTGCGACTCGATGTCCTTCCACGGGGCGTCATAGCGCTTCGGGCCGATCAGCGAGAACACGTCACCCTCGCGGCCGTCCTCGCGCACCAGCGTCGCGGTCAGGCCGAGCCGGCGCCGCGCCTGCAGGTCGGCTGTCATCCGGAAGATCGGCGCGGGCAGCAGGTGCACCTCGTCATAGACGATGAGCCCCCAGTCCCGCGCATCGAGGAGCTCGAGGTGCGGATAGGCGCCCTTCCGCTTCAGGGTGAGCACCTGGTACGTCGCGATGGTGACCGGCCGGATCTCCTTCATCGCGCCGGAGTACTCGCCGATCTCGTCCTCGGTGAGCGAGGTCCGCTTGATCAACTCGTCCTTCCACTGCCGCGCCGAGACGGTGTTGGTGACCAGGATCAGGGTGGTGGCCTGGGCGTGGCCCATGGCCGCGGCGCCGACGATGGTCTTCCCGGCGCCACAGGGCAGTACGACGACTCCCGAGCCGCCGTGCCAGAACGACTCGGCTGCCTCGGACTGGTAGGGACGCAGCTCCCAGCCGTCCTCGGCCAGGGAGATCGGGTGTGCCTCGCCGTCGACGTAGCCGGCATAGTCCTCGGCCGGCCAGCCCAGCTTGAGCAGCGCCTGCTTGAGGTTGCCGCGCTCCGAGCCGTGCACGGCCACGGTGTCGGGGTCGATGCGGTCGCCGATCATCCCCTTGATCTTCTTGGCGCGGAGCACCTCCTCGAGCACGGGACGGTCGTTGGAGGCCAGCACGAGTCCGTGGACGGGGTGCTTCTCCAGGCGCAGCCGCCCGAAGCGGGACATCGTCTCGGCGACGTCGACCAGCAGCGAGTGCGGCACCGGGTAGCGGGAGTACTTCAACAAGACGTCGACGACCTGCTCGGCGTCGTGACCCGCGGCGCGTGCGTTCCACAGGCCCAGGGGAGTGAGTCGATAGGTGTGCACGTGCTCGGGGGAGCGCTCGAGCTCCGCAAAGGGCGCGATCGCCTTGCGGCACTCGGCCGCATCCTCGTGGTCGATCTCGAGCAGGAGGGTTTTGTCGGACTGGACGATCAGCGGGCCATTCACCCGACAAGCCTACGGATCGCTCCCCGAGACGTCCCGCCGTGGGGCTGTCGGGTGGTCAGCAGGTGGCCGCGGCTCGCTGCCGGGCCCGATAGGCGGCGACGTTGGCACGCGAGGAGCATCGGTCCGAGCAGTAGCGACGCGAACGGTTGGGCGAGGTGTCCACATAGACGCGATCGCACTTGGTGGCCGAGCAGATCCCGAGGCGCCCGGCGCCCAGGTCGCAGACCAGGTTGGCCAGCCCGAGCAACGACTCGGAGATGATCAGGTCTGAAACCGTCGAGGCCTTGTTGGCCACGTGCAGCTGGAGCTTGCCCGGCGCGTGCTCGAAGATCCGGGGCGTGATCGGGTGCTTCTCCATCAGGGCGTTGAGGCCGTTGACGGTGCCGTGCGGATCGCCGTTCTCGCCGGCCTCGAAGACGGGCCGCAGCTGCGCTTGGAACCTCCGCAGCGCGGGGACGTCCTTGTCGACGATCTGGCGGTGCAGCCACTCGCGGCCCTCGAGGAAATCGATCAGCGCATCGGCATCGCCCAGGTCTGCGTTCAGCAGACCGGCTGCGGCCTCGGCATATCCAACGACGTCCATGCCACCGAGTCTACGGAAGCCGCGCACACACCCGTGCCGCGGTCAGGCGCCCTCGCGCAGGGAGAGGGCGGCGACTGGGCAGGGCTGCATCCCTCGTACGACGGCCGGCGGAAGTCAGGTGGCCAGGGCCCGGACCGCGTTGAGCCGGTGGATCGCGAAGGTGCGCTGGTCCTCACTGCGATGGTCGTACGCCGTCAGCTGGCCGCCCTCGATCCGCACCGGGTCGACGACGCGTTCGGTGGCCGTCCCGTGGTTGTCGAGATAGCTGATCCAGACGCTTCCGCCGGCCTCGATCGCCTGCCTGAGCAGGGCAAGCGAGTCCGCAGGGGTGG
>DATCYH010000695.1:0-2132 GCA_036570405.1 Nocardioides sp. | reverse complement strand
GCATCCTGGATCGCTCGGACAACCAGGTGAAGGCCGCCAAGATCCTTCGCCAGTCCGATGCCGCCTCGCTGCTCCGTTTCGTGCGCGAGCAGTCGATGCGCATCGACCACGACCACGTGGTCACTCCCCAGTCCTGGGCATGCATGGACGAGCGCGTGCTGTGCACCATGCCGCTGATGCGCGGTGGTTCCGTCTCAGGGCTGCTCAAGGAGCAGGGCCGCCTCCCCGTCCGCTGGACCGCACTCCTTCTCGACCAGACGTTGCAGGCCCTCGAGGCGGTGCACGCGGCCGACATCGTCCACCGTGACGTGAAGCCCGCGAACCTGCTCCTCGAGCCGACCGGTGCCGCCATGCCCCACCTGCGGCTCACCGACTTCGGCATCGCGGCCCCGTTGGACGAGCCTAGGATGACCCGGGCCTCGATGGTGATCGGGAGCCCCGGGTACATGGCGCCCGAGCAGTGGCGCGGCGGTGACCCGGACTTCCGCTCGGACATCTATTCGGTCGGTCGGGTCGGCTTCGAGATGCTGACCGGTGACCGCCCCTCCACCGAGACGCCCGGCATCGACGTCGACGCGATCTCCGACGACGATCCGCATCGCAGGGCCTTGGTGGAGCTGCTCGCCGTGGCCACCGACGAGGATGCCACCAAGCGTCCGACGAGCGCCACCGACTTCCGTGAGCGCCTCGCGGCGCTGTCGCTCACCGGCTTGGCCCCGGAGCCGGGCGAGTCGATCTTCATCAGGGACCACTTCGCCGACGTGCGCGTGGACCAGGACCAGTGGACCGCCACACCCACAACTCCTGTGACCGCCGGCGGTACGCCGTACTCCCCCGCCACGACTGCTCCCTTCGGCTCAGCCGGCCAGCAGAGCACGGCCAACCCGACGATGTTGGATCGCGGCGCCCCGACCACGATGCACAGGCCCCACCATGTCGCTCACCAGCCTCCCGGGACGACGGGTCGCTCCAACCTGACCGCACTGGTGATGCTGCTCGCCGGCGTCCTGTGTCTCCTCGGAGCAGGCGTGCTCATCCTCGGTTGACGCGAGTGTCACGGGTCGCTCAGCTGCGCAGGCGGAGCGCGCCCAGCGCCAGCAGGACGAGGCCGACCAGGCCCAGTCCGAGTCCGCCGACCCGGTGCCCGTTGAGCCAGCCCGACTCCTCGGACGCCGTGGCCCGCGGAGTTCCCGACGCCACGCTCGAGCGCTGGTCCGCGCCGATCAGATAACCCTTGTCCTCGGTGAACTCCGGGACACCGGCGACCTCGCCCTGGGCCTGGACGGTGAGCTCGAACGGGATCTCAGCGGCCTCTTCGCGCGACGTGTTCGGCTTGGCCGACACCGCGACGTAGTAGTCGCCGGGAAGGTAGGTGACCCCGTTCTCGAAGCGGTTGCGATAGAGCAGTGGCCCACGCCCGGTGGTCAGCTCGAGAGCCTCGTCACCGACCTGTCCGCGCTCGGTCGTGTCGTCGAAGCCGGAGTCGACGTTGCGCCGCATCGGTGTGTAGATGTCCACGGACAGGGATGCCGGGCCGCCCTGGTCGAGGACGGCCTGCGGCAACGCCTTGGCGTCCAGCTGGGCGGCCAATGTCTGTCCCCAGTTGAGCGGCACCCGGTAGAAGACCTGCTCGCCCTCCTTGACGCTTCCCGAGACCGTGCCGTCGTCGAGAACGGGAGCATCCGAGAACGTGGTGCCCGGCGTCACCGCCTCCGGGCTGCTGGCCTTCGGTGCCACGAACGCGGCGTCCTCCTCCGGCGGGGCCGGGAGGGCGGGATCGTCCGCGTCTCGAAGTGAGCTCTCCTCGACGACCTTGATCGCCAGCTCCAGGTCATCGTCCAGCGTCGAGTAACCGGGGCCGACACTGAACTTGATCCTGTCCGAGGTCAGGCAGGCGGAGTCACGAGAGCCGTAGTCCTTGGTGCCGACGGCAAGCTCTACACCGAAGGGCAGCTGCGGCTGGGAGAAGTCGCCTGTGGCGGAGTCGCTGCCGCACGAAGTGCGATCCTCGTTGTCGGCGGCCGCCTCGAGCGAGACGGTGCCGGCACTCTCGCCGGTGGACCGTGCACTCACCCCGATGTGCACCGTGCTGTCGGGGTGCTTCGGGTCGCGCTCGTAGACGAACCACAGCG
>DATCYH010000694.1:0-9359 GCA_036570405.1 Nocardioides sp. | reverse complement strand
CCTACATGGTCACCAACCTCAACCGCTCGGTGATGTCCAAGGACGCCCAGGGCAGCGTCCTCCACTTCCAGGCAGGCGCTGGCACGTCCTCCCTCCAGCCGCTGGCCCTCGATGAGCAACTGGCCAAACTGATTCCGCAACTGAAGGGGGCGCAGGACCGATGATCTCGTCCCTCGGCACCATGGTCGAACGCATCCGCAGTACGCCCGGGCTGGCCCGCGACGTGCTCCTTCTGGCCATCTGCATCACCCTGGGCCTGGCCTCGTGCGTCTACATCCTCGGCAAGCAGGACGTCAGCGCACCTTGGTCGGACAAGTACACCTTCGCGGCCGAGTTCGACAAGGCCCCGGCGGTTCGTCCTGAGTCCCTCCAGGAAGTACGGATCGCCGGCGTGAAGGTCGGCCGGATCACCGAGGCCGAGCCAACCAGGAACGGAAACGCCCGAGTCGAGTTCACCATCGACCCCGAGCACAAGGTCTACAAGGACGCGCGTGTGGTGATCCGCACCAAGTCACCGCTCAATGTCATGTATGCGACCCTCGACCCCGGCACGCCTGCTGCGGGTGAGCTGAGGGAGGGCGCGACCCTCCCGATCACCCAGACGGACCGATCGGTGCAGCCCAACGAGCTGCTCGACGACCTGGACACGCGGGCTCGTCAGGGTCTCACCGCCCTCCTCAACGAGACCGACATTGCTCTCGCCTCCGACCAGACGGCTCTCTCCGACGGTCTTGGTGCGACGAAGGGTGCGATGCGCAGCTTCCAGCCCGTCCTGGCCAAGCTGGAGAAGCGACGGGCCAACATCCGCAGGTTGGTCACCTCCTTCTCCGACATCGCCGCAGCCGTGGGTGACGACAGGGAGAGACTCGCATCGCTGACCACGGCTTCCCACGAGACGCTCGAGGCGCTGGCGACGCGCGACGACGAGCTCGACGCCACGCTGGCTCAACTGCCGGGCCTCACCAAGGACCTGAAGTCCTCGATGACCAGTGTGGACACGCTTTCCACCGAGCTCGACCCGACGCTGACCTCCCTGGTCAAGTCTGCGGACGAGCTGCCCGACGCCCTGGACGACCTGGGCGGCACGGTCAAGGCGATCCGCAAGTTCGTCAAGGGCGCGGCGCCGGTGGTCACCAAGGCCCAGCCGGTGGTGAGCGACTTGCGTCCTCTCTCCCGCGACGTGCGCAAGTCCCTGGTCAACCTGGCTCCGGTCGCCGACCTCCTGCCGGCCGCTTCGAAGCGTCTGGTGCCCTGGATGGAGGACCTCGCCGCGTTCACCTACAACACCTCGTCCGCCTTCAGCCTCTATGACGCGAACGGTGGCATGGGTCGCGCTGTCATCAACGTGGACCTCACCAACCCCATGGGCGGGCTCCAGGACGAGGGCATTCCCGGATACGGAGACAACTGATGAGCATCGCAACCGGACGACGAGCCGCTGCTCCGAGGGTCACGGTGCTGTGCATCGTGGTGCTCTGCGTCGTCGGATTCATCTATCTGTGGAACGGTGTGGGTGGGCCGTCGCCGATGCGAAGCGCCCCCTACAAGGTCACCTTCGTCGCCGAGGACATCAAGAACCTCCGGCCTGCCGGGGACGTCCGCATCGCCGGAGTCCTGGTCGGCACCGTGAAGGAACAGCAGAACGTCGATGGCAAGGCCGTGGTCGAGCTGGAGATCGATGAGGACTTCGCGCCGCTGCACGAGGGCGCAACCGTCCGAGTGGGCATGAAGTCCGTGATCGGGCAGTCCTATGTCTCGGTGGTCGATGGCACCGGTGAGAAGCTCGAAAGTGGTCACGAGTTCAAGGGTGACTCGGTGATTCCTCCGGTGGACATCGACGAATTGGTCGGCACCTTCGACGAACCCACGAAGGAGGCCCTCTCCGGGCTCCTCGACTCGCTCGGTCCGGGGACCGCCAACACCGCCGAGGGCGTGGACGGCCTGCTCAAGGGTGCCGGGATGATCGGGCGTGAGGGCTACACGGCCGTCGACGCGATCGCGGCCCAGAGCAAGGACCTGAAGGCGTTGATGAATGAGACCACCACGATCCTGAGTGCGCTCAACACCGGCCGCACCCAGCTCAGCTCGTTGGTGCAGAACGCGCAGCGGATCACCCAGGCGACCTCCGGACAGTCCGACGACCTGGCCATGAGCGTGCGCAAGCTCCCCGGTCTGGTGACCTCGGCCGAGACGGCGACCGGCACCCTGGACGGTCTGGCCACTGACCTGTCGCCGGTGGCAAAGGACCTCGACCAAGCCGCCGCGCCGCTCAGCGGTGCACTCAAGGACCTGCCGTCCGTCACCCGCAGCCTGCGCACCCTGCTGGACCCCATGGACAGTTCGCTGGGACGCGCCGACCAGACCCTCAAGCAGGTGCCGGCGCTCTCGGCCATGGTCCAGGACCTCGCCCCCGAGGCCGACACCCTGCTGGCCAATGCGAACCCGATGGTTCAGTACCTGATCCCCTATGGCGTCGACATGGGCTCGTTCTTCGGCAACTTCGGTGGCACCTTCGACCTTCCGCTGGAGAACGGTGTCAAGGCAGTGCGTCTCGCCCCGCTGTTCAGCGCCTACACGGTGCGCAACAACCCGCTGAACCTGATGGCCATCGACCCGTTGCACTGGAACAACCCCTACCCGGCCCCGATGACGGCCGACAAGCCCGGACCGGGAAGCGGGGACTATCCCAGGATCGAGAAGGAGAAGTGAACCTGCCCGCCGCCCGCAGAGCCGCAGTCACCAAGGTCATCCTGGCCGCCGTGGTGGCTGCGGTGGTGGCGCTCGGGCTGAGCCGGGTCGGCGTCGACACGGGCATCTCGTCGTTCGTCCCCCGAGGCGACGACTCCTACGACCATCTGCAGCAACGAGATGTCGACTTCGGTGCGGACCCGATCGTGGTGATGCTCGACGGCACCAGCCAGAACGGGCTGCTGATCGATCACGAGCAACTCACCGAGCTGGTCGCGTTGGAGGGGGAGCTGTCGCGGTTGCCCGACGTGGCCGTGGTCTATGGGCCGGGAACGGTGCTCAACCAGACCGCCAAGTCGGTGGGCAACGTCGTACTCCAGATCTCCGGGGCACGCGACGGCGTGGAGAACACAGCCTCCATCCAGGGAAAGCAGAAGGGCCTCTCGGGTCCTGAGCTCCAGGCATACGTGGACAAGGCCATCGCCGAGTTCGACCGTCGCTATGGCGCGCTGGTGTCCGAGGCGATGCCGATGGGGGTACCGTCACTCTCCAACCGCAAGTTCGTCGCCTCCGTGCTCTTCGACAATGACGGGGAGCCCCGGAGCAACTGGAAGTTCCTGGTGCCCAGCTCCAAGTCGGCTGTCCTGCTGGTGCGACCGCGGGCCGACCTCGACCAGGAGGGGATCCGCACGTTGGTCGACCGAGTCAAGGCGACCGTCGACAAGGCCGACCTGCAGACCGACCCACCGATCATCACCGGCGTTCCGGTGGTGACGTCCGCGGTGGCGAGCACAGCGACCGATGAGGCACCTCGACTCGGTCTCGTTGCCCTGGTCTCGGTCGGCTTGGTGCTCTTCCTCGTGCCGTGGACCCGCCGGCGGCGCGACCGGTTGCGGCCGCTGGCCGTTGTCGGACTCGGTACGGCGACCACGCTGGCCGTCTTCGGCCTGCTGGACCGGCCGATGTCCCTGGGCGTGGTCGCGTTCCTGCCGATCGTGCTGGGCATCGGCTCAGACTTCCCGATCTATCTGGCGCGCCACACCCGGCGTCGCGTGGTGCTCGCCGCAGCGGCTGGTGCGGTGCTCGGCTTCGCCAGCCTGGCGATTTCGCCGCTGCCGTTCGTGCGTGAGTTCGGGCTCGCCCTCGCTCTCGGCGTGGTGGCGACACTCGGGTGGGCCTTCGTGCTCCGTCGATGGCTCATGGGCGCAGGCGGCACCAGGCCGGGGCGTTCCCCCGACGACATGGTCGGGCCAGCGCAGGCGCGCCGTTCGCTGCCCAAGGCCGTCGTGGCCGCGATCTCCTTGGCCGCCGTGGTTGCTGCCGGCATCGGCTGGGCAGTGCTGCCCACGCTCGACGTGGCCTCCGATCCGACCGAGCTGGCCGAGGGCCTTCCCGAGCTCGCGGACGTCGAGAAGGTGGACCAGCGGATCGGCTTCAGCAGCGAGATCACCCTGGTGGTGCGCGGCGAGAAGGTGCTGACTCCCGAGACCTTGGCCTGGGCCAAGCAGGTCGAGGACAAGCTGGTCACCGAGCACGGCGACCAACTTCGTCCCCTGCTCACCCTCAATCGACTCCTGGAGTTCCTCGGCGAAGAGCCGACGCCCGAAGAGATCGAGGCCGGCAGCACCCTGTTGCCGGCGTACCTCCTCGAGGCCGTGGTCGGTGACGGTGGTCGTGCGGGGGCGATGACCTTCGGGGTCCGCACTGACGATGTCGCGCAGCAGCATGAGCTGATCCAGCAGGTCCGATCGGAGCTTCCGGCGCCGCCCCCGGGCATCGAGGCCGAATGGGTTGGCCTGCCGGTGGTGGCCTCCAGCGGCTACGACGCGGTCTCGGCGAGCCGATGGACAATCGGGTTGGGCGGTCTGGCCGTCGCGGCGCTCGTCGTGGCGATCGGGATACGCTCATGGCGCACCGGGCTGATGATCGCGGGAGCCGCGCTGCTCGCCTCGGGTTGGGTGCACCTGGGGATCTTCCTCTCGGGCACCCACCTGACCCCGTTGACCCTTGCCGTGGCGGCACTGATCACCGTCACGGCGTGCGAGTTCACCGTGATCCTCAGTGAGCGCACGACCAGCGGTCTTCATCTCGGTAGAGCGGTCAGCGTTGCTGCCCTGGCCGCGACGCTCGGATACCTGACGCTGGTCGTCTCCGACCTCGCGGTGCTGCAATCCTTCGGCTGGGTGCTCGCCTTCGGTGTCTCCTCGTCCTGTCTTGCCGCGTGGTTGGTCACCACGTCGGTGCGAACCTTCACCGCCAACGCCCAGGGGCCGGAACAGGCCCCCGTGACGGAGGCGTCATCCACTGAACGAGAGGTTGTCCCGTGCCCCTGAACAGGCAGTCAGAGAAGCTCGGATCGTTGCTGGGCATGTGGTCGCCCCGCGGCCCCCTGCGCTGGATCGCGCTCGCACTCGCCGTGGTGCTGACCGGTGCGGCCGGAGTCGCCCTGGCAGATGGGCTCGATGGTGACGAGGCCCTGCCCGCCGGAGTAGCCCTTCGCCTGGACGGCAAGAACGTCGACGCCGAAGAGCTGGACAGAACCGTCTCCACGATGAAGGCGCTTTATGGCATCACGCCGCCTGCTGCAGGCAGCAAGGAGGCGGACGCCTTCCGTCGGGACACCGCCAAGTCCTATGTGGTCGGCCGGGTGGTGGACAGCGAGGTGAAGCGTCGCGGCATCGTCGTGTCCGAGAAGCAGGCACGCGCCGAGCTCAGCAAGATCATCGACGGCCGGCTGGCCGGTGACCGAGCAGCGTTCACCCGATTCCTCGGCGATGTGGGCCTCACCGAGAAGACAGTGCTCGAGGAGATCGAGCGGACCATCGCCACGAGCATGCTCCACGAGCAGGTGGTCAAGGACGTTCCGGATGCCACTCTCGCGCAGGCCAAGAAGGAGTACGCCGATCGGCGCGACGAGATGACCACGCCGGAACGACGTACCCTCTCCAACATCGTGGTGGAGTCCGAGGCGGACGCCGAGGCGGTCATCGAAGAGCTCAAGTCCGGTGCCGACTTCGCTGCGGTCGCGAAGAAGTCGTCGTTGGACACCAGCACCAAGGACAAGGGTGGTGCGCTGGGCACCGTTGCTGCCGCCGACCTGGATCCGGCCTATGCCGAGGCCGCCTATGCCGCGAAGAAAGGCACCGCGTTCGGCCCCGTGCAGTCCGAGTTCGGGTGGAACGTCGGCCTGGTCACCAAGATCGAGCCCGGCGACCCGTTGAGCTTCGCTGACGTCAAGGTCACCCTGCTCTCGGCCCTGACCACCAAGGCGCAGGGCGAGAAGTGGCAGTCCTTCCTCACCGGACTCCTCGAGGACGCGGACGTCGTGTACACCGACGACTACCGCCCGAAGGACCCGACGTCGCCTCCCGGTTCCGTCCAGCCGAACCCGGTTGATGGACCGAAGGGGGGAGTGCAATGACACACGTCATCACTCGCGCCTGCTGCAACGACGCCGCCTGCGTCCCGGTCTGCCCGGTCAACTGCATTCATCCGACGCCCGACGAGCCCGACTACGGCACCGCGGAGATGCTCTACATCGACCCGCAGGGCTGCATCGACTGCGGCGCCTGTGTCGAGGCCTGTCCGGTCTCGGCCATCACCGCCGACTATGACCTTGCGCCGGAATACGCCCGCTACGAGGAGATCAACGCACGCTACTTCGCCAGTGAGGAACGGCAGGACTACGAGCAGGTTCAGAACACCCGAACGAGCCGCAGCTGGGCCGACGCTCCCGAGGGCACGTTGAAGGTGGCGATCGTGGGATCCGGACCCGCCGCCTGCTATGCGGCCGAGGAGCTCCTCACCCAGCGTGGTCTGCCCGCCGAGGTCGACATGTTCGAGAAGCTGCCGACCCCGTGGGGTCTGGTCCGGTTCGGTGTCGCGCCTGACCACCAGGACACCAAGTCGGCCAGCGACTCGTTCGCCCGCACGATGAAGCGCAAGGGGTTCCGGCTCTTCCTCAACGCCGAGGTCGGGGTGGACATCACCCTGGCTGAGCTCAAGGAGCGCTACCACGCGGTGATCTACGCGGTCGGCGCGATGGGCGACCGGGCTCTCGGCGTGCCCGGTGAGACCCTGCCCGGCAGTCACTCGGCCACGGAGTTCGTGGCCTGGTACAACGGCCATCCCGACTTCGCCGCCCGCACCTTCGACCTGGCCCACGAACGTGCCGTGATCGTCGGCAACGGCAACGTGGCCCTCGATGTCGCCCGGATCCTGGTCAGCGACCCGGAAGCACTGGCGAAGACCGACATCGCCGACCATGCCCTGGCCCAGCTGCGCTCCAGCAAGGTCCGCGAGGTCGTCGTCCTGGGACGACGAGGGCCGCTGGAGGCGGCCTTCACCACCAAGGAGCTGATCGGTCTCTCGCAGACCCCAGGTGCAGATCTCCTGGTGCGGCCGGACGAGCTGAGCGTCAACCGCCTCAGCCGTGATCAGGCAGGCGACCCGGATTCCTCCGTCGCCCTCTACAAGCTCTCCCTGCTCGAGGAGTTCGGCACCAAGCCACCGGTCCAGGACCGTCGGATCACCCTTCGATTCCTGGCCTCACCGTTGGAGATCGTTGGTGACGGCTGGGTCGAGGGGATGCGGGTGCGACGCAACCAACTCGTCGAGGAGGACGGTCGACTCGTCGCGCGCCCCACCGATGACACCGAGGACCTGGCCTGCGGCCTCGTCTTTCGTTCGGTCGGCTATCACGGTCTCCCGGTGGCGGATCTTCCCTTCGACCGGGAACGGGGGGTGATCCCGAATGACGCCGGTCGGGTCCTCGATCCTGAGTCCCGTGAGCCCTTGGGTGGGATCTATGCGGCGGGTTGGATCAAGCGCGGTCCCTCGGGCGTGATCGGCACCAACAAGAAGTGTGCTCGCGAGACCGTGGCGCAACTGTTCGATGACTACCTGGCAGGTGATCTGGGCGAGCCCAGCCTTGCCATCGAGGAACTGGAGCAGGAGCTGCCCGAGCACGTGGACATGCACGGATGGCGACGGATCGACCAGTACGAGAAGAAGGCCGGCAAGGAGCAGAAGCGCCCCCGGGTCAAGCTCGTCGACGTCGACGAGATGCTGGACGTCGCCCGTGGCGGTCCCGCGTGAGCACGGGCATGGACCCACGCACTCCAGTGCTGGTGGGTGGTGGTCAACTCAATCTGCGCGAAAATCCGATTGAGCCTGTCGACATGATCGTGGCCGCCGTCCGCAACGCGGCTGCCGATGCCGGTGCCCCGGGCCTGGCCGAGGCGGTCGAGTCGGTGCGCGTGGTCGGCATGCTGTCGTGGCGCTATCGAGACCCCGGTCTGCTCGTCGGGCAGCGACTCGGCGCACCGGTACGTCACACCGTCTACACCGGTAACGGTGGCAGTCACCCGCAGGCGCTGGTGAACGATGCCTGTGAGGACATCCTCGCCGGGCGTTGTGGCGTGGTCGTGGTGGCGGGAGCCGAGGCGTGGCGCACGCGGATGGCGCTGAGGAAGCAGGGCATCCGGCCCGAGTGGACCACCCAGGGTGAGGACGTCGGGACACCCGAGACCCGGCCCGACGTTCCGATGCAGCACACCAGCGAGATGACGGCCGGCCTCGACCGGCCGGCCCACGTCTATCCGCTCTTCGAGCAGGCGCTCCGCATCCGCGCCGGTCGCCAGATCGTCGAGCATCGCGACGAGGTCGCGGCCCTGTGGTCGCGGTTCAGCGAGGTGGCGACGACCAATCCGGCTGCATGGTCCAGGGAACCGGTCAGCGCCGCCGACATCGCGACGCCGTCGCCCGGCAACCGGATCATCTCCTGGCCCTACACCAAGCTGATGAACTCCAACAACAGCGTGGAGCAGGCCGCTGCGGTGATCCTGTGCTCGGCCGAGGCGGCGCAGCGGTACGCCGTACCCACGGATCAATGGGTCTTCCCCCGCTCGGGAAGCGAGGCCCAGGACACGGCCGCGATCGCTGCTCGTGGGCGGCTCGACGGGTCTCCGGCCATCCGGCACGCAGGACGCACTGCCCTCGACCTGGCCGGCCTCTCGCTCGATGACATCGCGGCGGTCGACCTCTACTCGTGTTTCCCCTCCGCGGTCCAGGTGGCGGCCGCCGAGCTCGGGCTCCCGCTCGACGACCCGGCCCGACCATTGACCGTGACCGGCGGCCTCACCTTTGCCGGGGGGCCGTGGAACAACTACTCCACGCATGCAATCGCGACCATGTTGCGTCGGGTGCGTGAGTCGGGACAACCGGGACTGGTGACTGCGAACAGCGGCTACCTCACCAAGCACTCCATCGGCGTCTATGCGACCGAGCCGGGCGGTGGCTTCGCTCGCGCGAGTGCCCAGGCTGCGACGGACTCGGAGCCCGTGACCGAGGTCGTCGAGGGCTACGACGGTGGGGCGGTGCTGGAGGCCTGGACCGTCCTCCACGATCGGGCCGGCGCGCCGGTCTCGACGATGGCCGCGCTGCGCACTCCTGACGGGGGACGGACGCTGGCATCGTGTGACGATCCGGGTGCTGCCGTGCACTTCGTGGAGCAGGAACTTGAAGGGGCTTCCGCTGCGGTCACGCCGGACGGCAAATTCGTGCTCGATTGACCCTTGTCGGCAAAACCTAATGCCGTTAGTCTCAGGTCATGAATTCAGCCTTCGACGACTTCGAGACGACTTATCGCTCCCACGTGGACAAGGTGGTGA
>DATCYH010000693.1:0-5032 GCA_036570405.1 Nocardioides sp. | reverse complement strand
TGGTCGAGTTGGCACTGGTGGCCGAGGAGCTCGGCGCCGCCGTCGCCCCCGGGCCGTTCATCGAGACTGCCCTGGTCGCCGCAACCGTGTCCGGAGCGGACTTCGAGGCACGTGACGCAGTCGTGGCCTCGTTCCAGGAGGGCACCGCCCGTGCCGCCGTCGCCAACGGAGCCTTCACGGCCACCACCGACGGTGACGACGTAGTCGTGGACGGTCGTGCCACCACGGTCCACGCCGCAGGCTCGGTCGACTGGCTCCTCGTGACCACGACGCTCGACGACTCACCCGTCGTCATCCTCGTCGACTCGGCCGCCACGACGACCACTCGTCGTACGACCCTGGACCAGTCACGCGGTTGGTACGACGTCCGCTGCGACTCGGTGCGCGTCCCCGCCTCCCGGGTCGTGCTGAGGGGCGACTCTGCTGTGCAGCGCCTCCTCGACCAGATGGCCGTCCTGGTCGCGGCCGACGCGCTCGGCATCGGCGAGCGGTTGCTCCGGATGACCATCGACTACACCGCCACCCGCGAGCAGTTCGGCGTCGCGATCGGCTCCTTCCAGGCCGTCAAGCACAAGGTCGCCGACATGGCCAAGCTGCTCAGGGGAGCCCGCGCTGCGACGTACCTCGCGGCGATGGCCCTCGACGCCCGCCTCCCCGAGGCCTCGCTGCACGCTTCCGTGGCCAAGGCGTTCGCCTCCGAGCAGGTCAGCGCGGTCGCCGGTGAGGCCCTGCAGCTGCACGGTGGCATCGGCTTCACCTGGGAGCACGACCTGCACCTCTACCTGCGTCGCGCGAAGGTCGATGAGGCCGTCTTCGGCAATGCCGCCGCGCACCACGAACGGGTCCTCTCGCTCTCCTGAGCCACGAAAGGGACGTCATGCGCTACACCCGGCTCGGCCGTTCAGGCCTCGAGGTCTCGGCGATCATCCTCGGCTGCATGAGCTGGGGCGACACCGCCCGTGGCGGTCACCCGTGGGTGCTCGGGGAGGATGCCGCCCGTCCGCTCGTCCGGGCGGCGTACGAGGCCGGGGTCACCGTCTTCGACACGGCGAATGCCTACTCCGGTGGAAGCAGCGAGGAGATCACCGGTCGCCTGCTCAAGGAGATCGCTCCCCGCGACGACGTGGTGATCGCGACCAAGGTCTATGCGCCCACCGGTCCCGGCCCCAACCGCACCGGCCTGTCCCGCGTCTCGATCATGCGTGAGATCGACGCCAGCCTGCGACGCCTCGGCGTGGATCATGTCGACCTCTACCAGATCCACCGTTGGGACCGGCACACTCCCATCGAGGAGACCATGGAGGCGCTCCACGACTTGGTGAGAGCCGGGAAGGTGCGCTATCTCGGCGCCTCGTCCATGTATGCCTGGCAGTTCGCCAAGGCGCAGTACACCGCCGACCTCGGCGGCTGGACCCGATTCGTGTCCATGCAGGACCACTACAACCTCCTCTACCGCGAGGAGGAGCGGGAGATGCTGCCGTTCTGCGCCGACCAGGGGGTGGGCGTGCTGCCGTGGAGCCCGCTGGCCCGAGGCCGACTGACCCGCGACTGGGACGCCGGGACCGCACGCGCGGAGACCGACGAATTCGGCGCAGGTCTCTATCGCGACGAGGACCGCTCCATCGTGGACGCTGTCGCGGTGGTGGCACAACGGCGTGGGGTCCCGCGGGCGCAGGTCGCCCTCGCCTGGCTGCTCCACCAACCGGTGGTCACCTCGCCGATCTTCGGCGCGACCAAGGCGCATCACGTCACGGATGCACTCGCAGCCGTTGATCTCGAGCTCACTGTGGAGGAGCTCGAGGAACTGAGTTCGGGCTATGTCCCGCACCCGGTCTCCGGCCACCGCTGACGCCGAGGCACATCGTCGCCGTCACGCAGGTGCACGCCGCCCGCTGACAACGGCTCCGCCGTGTCAGGCGCCGTGCAGGGGCGTGGTGTGCCGCGGTCCGTCCCTGAGGAAGCCGGCAAGTGCGTCCTTGTGGTCCTGGCTGCTGAAGACCGGCCCCACGACCTCGGGCAACACTTCGTCGGCCTTCGCCAGTCCCTGGCTGACATAGGCACGAACGACCCGCTTGGTCGCGTCGTGGGCACGGGTCGGCCCGGTGGCCAGCTTCCTGGCCAGCTCCAACGCGCGCTCCGGCGCCTCGGCGTCGTCGAACACCCGGTTCACGATGTTCCACCGCTCCAGGGTCTCGGCGTCGAAGAGCTCGCCGGTCATCACCAGCTCACGCGCCCGACCCGAGCCAGCGCGCTCGGCGATGCGGGCGGGACCACCCATCGACGGGCTCAGCGCCACCACGTTCTCCGTCAACCCGAACTTCGCCGAGCGGGCCGCCACGATGATGTCGCAGGCCAGGGCGATCTCGAAGGCCGCGGTCAGGGTGAGCGCATGCGCCGCGAACACCACCGGGCACGGCAGCGTCTCGATGCGCTCCACGATCTCCAGCGCGTGGCGCCAGAAGGCAACTGTGTCCTCGGGATCCATGTCGGCGAAGAACTGCACGTCGACACCAGCCGAGACCACCCGGCCGGTGGCCCGGATCAGGACGGCGCGGGGCGGGTCGGCAACCAGCTCGGCGGTGCGGGCGTCGAGCGCATCCCACGTCACGGCATCGACGAGGTTGAGCGGCGGGTAGTCGAGGGTGAGGATGGCCAGACCGTCCTCGCGCTCGAGGGTGATCCGTTCGTCAGTCATCCTGGTCCTCCGACTGCTCCTCCTCGACACGGATGCCAGCCAGGGCACGCGCCAGCGCCCGCTTGGTCTCCACATCCATGCCGCGGAGGATCTGGATCCGCTGCCCCTGCGGTGAACCCGCACCGTGCATGGACTCGGTCAGATAGCCCACGGCGTTGCGACCCAAGGTCATGTTCTCGATCAGGCGCATGATCCGCATCCGGTCCTCTGTCGGGACGCCGTCCTTGCCGGCGAACATCCGGGTCAGCAGCTCGCCGACCTCCTCGGACCTGAAGTCGGCCTCGCTCGGCATCGTGACCATGAGACCGCCGGCCAGGTCCTGTGCCAGGCGAGCGATCTCGTAGGGGAAGCGCGTCACGTTGTGCTTGGTGACATTGGCCAACATCTCGTCGTTCATCCAGATGCCGGACTCGAGCTTCGTGGCCCGGGCCGCCGAAGCGATCGACGAGCCATAGATCGTCTCGTTCAGGTGCGTCATCTCGACCAGCTTGTCGCGCACGTGGGCGGCCTGGGAGACACCGTTGTTGTCGGCCACCTCGGCCGCGGCCCCCACCAGCACGTCGCCGAGCCCGGTCTTGCAGACATAGCTTGCCCGGTGGTAGGCGGTGAATCGGCTGACCAGCGTCTGCGCCACCTCGGTCTCACCATCGAGCATCACGTGCTCATAGGGCACGAAGACGTCGTCGAAGTAGACGAGCACCTCCTGGCCGCCGAACTGGGCGTTGCCCTGGTCGATGTCACCCTTCTCCAGGGCACGCGTGTCGGAGGCCTGGCGTCCGTAGACATAGGTGAGCCCCTCCGCATCGCCCGGGACCATCGCGACGACTGCATAGTCCTTGTCGGCCTCACGCATGTTCATCGTCGGCAGCACGCAGATCCAGTGCTGGTTCCAGCCGCCGGTCATGTGCGCCTTGGCGCCACGGATGAAGATGCCCTCCTCCGTGCGTCCGGTGACCCGCAGGAACAGGTCGGGGTCGGCCTGCGCATGCGGCGCCTTCGAACGATCCCCCTTGGGGTCGGTCATCCCGGCAGCGATCAGCACGTTGTGCTTCTGCGCCAGCTTGAGGAACTCCATGAAGCGCGAGTGGTAGGCCGTGCCGTGGACCTGGTCGACGTCATAGGTGATCGAGTGCAGCACCGAGATGACGTCGAGGCCGGTGCACCGCTGGAAGCAGGTGCCGGTGAGCTGGCCCATCCGGCGTTGCATCGCGTGCTTGGCCATCAGGTCATGTGGGCCCTCCACCACGTGCAGGAACCGGTTGATCACCGCATCGATGAGCGGCGAGTGAACCGTGGCGACCTCGGGCTCGGAGATGGCCAGGTCATAGGTCATCCGCAGGGAGTTGATCGAGGTCTTGATGATCGGGTGGTCGGCCGGCTCCTCGATCCGCTCACCCAGCAGGTAGAGCTCGGTTCCCCGATCGCGCAGCGAGGCCAGATAGTCACCGCCATCGACGATCACCGGCATCCGGGACCACCGCTCCTCGGCGGACTCGGCCCGTCGCAGCTTGCCGTTGGGCGCAGTGATGCTCCCGGTCTCCTGTGCAACTGTGCTCATGGTTTCCGTCTCCTGTCGAGGCGATCGTCCGTGCGGTTCGGTGCCAGAGGGCTCAGCGCGGGGGCATGGCCGGGTCGTGCGGCAGCCGGAGCACCTGCTCAGCGACGGTGTTCCGCTGGATCTCCGCCGTGCCTGCTCCGATCGTAGAGGCCCTGGTGGCCAGGAAACCGGCCAACCACCGGCCGCGCTGGACCGCATGCTCGGACTTCCTGGTGACCAGGCCCTCGGGACCGAGCATGTCCACGGCGAACTCGTGCAGGTCCTGCTCGAAGGCACTGATCAGGAGCCGCGAGATCGACGCCGTGGGACCCGGCTCGCCCTTGGCGAGGATGGCGTTGATCGTGCGCTCGGCGTTGTAGCGCATCAGCCGCACCCGCATCTCGAACCCGACCAGCCGGTCCTGCACGAGCGGGTCCGCGGTCAGGCCGCGCTCCTTGGCCAGCGCGACCAGCTCGGTGACGATGCGGCGGTAGTTCGTGGCCTGGTTCATCGCACCGGCGGCACGCTCGTGACCCATGCTGTGCCGGATCAGTGGCCAGCCCTCGTTCTCCTCCCCGATCCGGTCACTGACCGGGACCCTCACGTCGTCGAAGAAGATCTCGGCGAAGAACTCTCCCCCGGCCAGGTCCTTGAGCGGCCGGACAGTCACTCCCGGGGCATGGGCGTCGATCACGAGGTAGGTGATCCCGTTCTTGCGGGACTCCTGCGTGCCCGTGCGGACCAGGGTGAAGAAGACGTCGGCCAACGTTCCCGAACTGCACCACACCTTCTGGCCATTG
>DATCYH010000692.1:0-3178 GCA_036570405.1 Nocardioides sp. | reverse complement strand
GGCAGTGGGTGTCTCGCCACTCGGTGGCATAGGGCGTGCCGATGTTGTAGCCGCCGACGAACCCCACGGCGTCGTCGACCACCAGGATCTTGCGGTGGGCGCGGCCGTAGCGGCGCAGGTCGAAGAACCGGAACCCGGCGTTGTAGACCGGATAGCGCAGCACCTTGAGGCTCGGGGCGAACCGCTTGAACCTCGGGTTCACCACCAGGTTGGCGAACCCGTCATAGATGATGTGCACGTCGACGCCGCGCTCGGCCGCATCGGTGAGGGCCTGCTTGAAGCGCTCGCCGACCTCGTCGCCCTTCCAGATGTAGGTCTCCAGGAGGATCTGCTTCTTCGCGCTCCCGATCGCCTCCAACATGTCGGCATAGACGTCCTTGCCGAAGGTGTAGGTCGTCACCGTGCCATCGCCCACCGAGACGGTCTCCGGCGCGGTGATCGGGAAAGGCTTCGGCTTCTTGTTCCGGCGTCGGTAGGAGTCGACGAGGGTGAGCCCCATCGCCAGCAGCACCGGGGCCGTGACGAACGTGATCAGGGACCGCCGAAGCCACGACAGTGCCCAGGCGTTGGAGAAGTTGGGTCGGAGCACGCCGTCAATCTAGTGCAGGGTGCCCACGTGGCGTGTGACCCTCTCGGGCGAAGGCGTCACCAAAGGGTTGTCGGTGTGCCCGGTTAGGCTGAAAGACATGCGTCCAGTCACCGATCTCGAGCGTCGCGTCGCCCCCTTCCACGTGGTCTCCGACTACCAGCCAGCCGGTGACCAGCCGGCTGCCATCGCGGAGATCTCGAAGCGGATCGAGGCCGGGGTCGAGGACGTCGTTCTGCTCGGTGCCACCGGCACCGGGAAGACCGCCTCGGTCGCCTGGGTGGCCGAGCAGCTGCAACGCCCGATGCTGGTGCTCCAACCCAACAAGACGCTCGCCGCGCAGTTCGCCAACGAGCTGCGACACCTGTTCCCCGACAACGCCATCGAATACTTCGTCAGCTACTACGACTACTACCAACCCGAGGCCTACGTCCCGCAGACCGACACCTACATCGAGAAGGACTCCTCGATCAACGAGGAGGTCGAGCGGCTCCGGCACTCGGCGACCAACTCGCTGCTCACCCGGCGTGACGTCATCGTCGTCTCCACGGTCTCCTGCATCTACGGCCTCGGCACCCCGCAGGAATATGTCGACCGGATGCTCCGCCTGCGGGTGGGCGAGGAGCACGACCGCGACACGATCCTGCGCCGGCTGGTGGAGATCCAATACACCCGCAACGACATGGCGTTCACCCGTGGCACCTTCCGGGTCCGTGGCGACACCCTCGAGATCTTCCCGGTCTATGAGGAGCTCGCGGTCCGCATCGAGTTCTTCGGTGACGAGATCGAGCGGTTGATGACCCTGCACCCGGTCAGCGGCGAGGTGATCACCGAGGACCAGGAGCTCTACGTCTTCCCGGCCACCCACTACGTCGCCGGTCCGGAGCGGATGGAGCGCGCGATCAACGGGATCGAGGCGGAGCTGACCGAGCAGCTCGCGAACTTCGAGCGTCAGGGCAAGCTGCTCGAGGCCCAACGACTGCGGATGCGTACGACGTACGACGTCGAGATGATGCGCCAGGTGGGCTCCTGCTCAGGCATAGAGAACTACTCCATGCACATGGACGGGCGCCAGCGGGGCACTGCCCCGAACACCCTGCTGGACTACTTCCCCGAGGACTTCGTGCTCGTGGTCGACGAGTCCCACGTTGCGGTCCCGCAGGTCGGTGGGATGTACGAGGGCGACATGTCCCGCAAGCGCAACCTGGTCGACCATGGCTTCCGGCTGCCCAGCGCGATGGACAACCGGCCACTGAAGTGGGAGGAGTTCCTGGAGCGGATCGGGCAGACCATCTATCTCTCCGCGACCCCGGGCAACTACGAGCTGGACCGGGTCAGTGTCGACGGCGGCCCACCTGACGTCGTGGAGCAGATCATCCGTCCTACCGGGCTGGTCGACCCCGAGGTGATCATCCGGCCGACGAAGGGTCAGATCGACGACCTGATCCACGAGATCCGTCTCCGTGCCGAGAGGAACGAGCGCGTCCTGGTCACCACGCTGACCAAGAAGATGTCCGAGGACCTCACCGACTACCTGCTCGACGCCGGCATCCGCACCCGCTACCTGCACAGCGAGGTGGACACGCTGCGTCGCATCGAGCTGCTGCGCGAGCTGCGGATGGGTGAGTACGACGTCCTGGTCGGCATCAACCTGCTCCGTGAGGGTCTGGACCTTCCCGAGGTGTCCCTGGTCGCGATCCTGGACGCCGACAAGGAGGGCTTCCTGCGTTCGGACAAGTCGCTGATCCAGACCATCGGTCGTGCGGCGCGCAACGTGTCGGGCCAGGTCTTCATGTATGCCGACAAGATCACGCCGTCCATGGAGAAGGCGATCGACGAGACCAACCGACGTCGTGAGAAGCAGGTCGCCTACAACAAGGAGCGCGGGCTCGATCCGCAGCCGCTGCGCAAGAAGATCGCCGACATCACCGACCTGCTCGCTCGCGAGGACGAGAACACCGAGGAGCTGCTCAAGAGCTGGCAGCTGGACCAGAAGGGCAAGAAGGCACCGGTGCCGGCGTTGTCGCGCAAGGACGCGGGCAAGCACGCAGCCGACCTCGCCGGCATGCCTAGCGCGGACCTGGCCCAGCTCATCCAGGACCTGACCGACCAGATGCACAACGCTGCCGCGGAGCTCCAGTTCGAGGTGGCGGCCCGGCTGCGCGACGAGATCTCCGAGCTCAAGAAGGAACTGCGCCAGATGATGGAGGCCACCAAGTGAGGGATCGCAGACCCGGTGGCACGGCCGGTGATCATCCGATCGCCGAGCGGGTCCACGCCATGGTCGAGAGCGTCAAGTTCAGTCCGGTCCGGTGGGGGACCGGCTATGACATGGACCAGGTGGACCACTTCCTGGACGACCTCATCGTCCTGGTCCGCAACGGTCACCCGATCGAGTCCCCGGTCGCACTGGTCCAGTTCCGTCCGAGCAAGCTGCGCGAGGGCTACCACGTGGGCGAGGTCGACGACTTCCTCGACGAGGTGGTCGCCACGGTGGCTGCCCTGGTCCGCGGGGAGGAGCCGGAGGCCGCACGACGTGCGCAGTCGCCTGAGGGTGAGCCGCCGACCCTGTTCGAGTCGGCGCCGAGCGTG
>DATCYH010000691.1:0-10440 GCA_036570405.1 Nocardioides sp. | reverse complement strand
GACCAGTGGAGCATCCGCCGGTCCGGCGGTGGAACCGTCCCAGGCCACCAGTCGCACCGGGAGGTCGCCACGGACCAGTGGCCGCAGCCCGTCGGCGATGCGTGTCGCGACGCCGCTCATCGGCCCGCGCCACTGGTGGGCTCGTCGGATCGGGCCAGGGTGACCTGCTGGACGTCGAGGTAGCCCGAGGAGAACCCGGCCTGCGAGTAGACCAGGTAGAAGTGCCACATCCGCTCGAAGACCTCGTCGAAACCCAGGTCGCGGGTCCGCTCCGAGGCGGCCCGGAACGCGTGGTCCCACTGCCGCAGCGTCTCGGCGTAGTGCTGACCGAAGGCGAGCCGGTCCACGACCCGCAGCGAGGTGTGCTCGCTGGTCACCTGCTCGATCGCCTCGACCGAGGGGAGGAAGCCGCCGGGGAAGATGTACTTGTTGATCCAGGTGAACCCGCCGCGGGTCGCCAGCATCCGGTCGTGCGGCATGGTGATCGCTTGGATCGCCACCCGTCCGCCGGGCGCGAGCAGGGAGTCGATCTTCTCGAAATAGGTCGGCCAGAACTCCTCGCCCACCGCCTCGATCATCTCGACGGAGACCACAGCGTCATAACTGCCGCTCACGGCGCGATAGTCGAGCAGGGAGACCTCGACGGCATCGGAGAAGCCGGCCAGCGCGATCCGCTCGTTGGCCAGGGCGAGCTGCTCGGAGGAGAGGGTGACCGAGTGCACGGTCGCTCCACGGGCGGCTGCCCGGATGGCGAGCTCGCCCCACCCGGTGCCGATCTCGAGGACGCGGGAGCCGGCGGTGACGCCGGCCTGGTCGAGCAGGCGGTCGGTCTTGCGGATCTGTGCCTGCTCGAGGTCGTCGGAGGTGGGCACCCCAGCGGTCCAGTGGTCGCTGTGGGCGTCCACGTCGCAGGTGAAGAGCCCCGAGGAATAGCTCATCGTGGGGTCGAGGAACTCGGCGAACAGCTCATTCGACAGGTCGTAGTGCGCCGAGATGTTGTCCCGGGTCTGGTCGACGCTGTTGCGGTGCAGGTGCGGCATCCTGGCGTCCCAGAAGCGACGGAGCCGTTGCAGCGGCTCGGGCACCAGGGTGGCCATTTCGCGGGCCATCGTGTCCAGCAGCAGGTGCAGGTCGGGGGAGTCCCAGGCCTGGGTCATCCACGCCTCGCCGAACCCGATCAGGCCGTCGTCGCCGACGCGCCGGAAGAACTCCTCGGGACGGCGCAGCACCAGGGTCGGTACGCCGGGCGCGTGCGGTTCTCCGGGCTGTGCCACCACGACGCCGAGGCGGTCGGCGATGGTGCGGAGCAACCGGCGGGAGACACCGGCAGCGATCCTGGCCCGGGGCCCGGACGGTACGTCGTACAGGCCAGGCCAGCCGTCGGTGGCACTCGGGCGGGTGGAGTCGGCGATGGTCATCAGACCCCCTTCTGTCGTGGGTGGACGGGGCGTGGACGCACCTTCAGTCGGCGCATCCAGAGGCCCACACCCTGTATTCGGATCAGAAGGGTGGTGAGGATTGGTGCAAACACGGATCGAATTGGGCGGCTGCCCTGGGGGACCGCGGTTCCGCTCAGCGAGGCGGTGAACGGTCGGGCCCCGTCGCGGTGCAGGGTGATCGACACGGCGAGGTTCTCGCCGGGTGCGGTCACCGAGATCTCATAGCGACCGGAGACGTCGTGGAACGGCGACACATACATCGCCTTCGGGGTCGACGCGTGCCCGTTCGCGTCCGGGTGGACCAGATAGGCGTGCCGATCGCCATAGGTGTTGTGCACCTCGAGCACCACGCCGGCCAGCGATCCGTCGGCGCGGTGGCACCAGAACACGGAGAGCGGATTGAAGCAGTGCCCCAGCGAGCGCGGGTTGGCCAGCATCAGCACCCGGCCGCCGTCGCCGAGCTCGATCTCGTGGCTGGCCAGGAGGGCGTCCACGTTGGCGCGGATCGAGGGCGAGGAGCCGAGGTGGTCGCGCGCCTCGAAGGAGGCCCGCCACGAAGGGCGAGGAAGGTCGTCGAGGTCGACCAACGAGGTCCAGGACCGGTTGTCGAACGCGTTCTTCCACGGCGTACGCCGGGTGTGGCGGATGTCGGTGCGATAGACGCGCGGCGTGCGCACCGGGGTCGGAGCCGACCAGCTGAAGCCCAGTCGCTCGGCCGCGCGCAGACCCGAGGCCGCGCCGTCCTCGTGGAAGCCCCAGCCGTGCCAGGCGCCGGCGAAGGCGATCCGGTCGGTGTCGATCTCGGGCAGGCGTCGCTGCGCCGCGACCGACTCGGGGGTGTAGAGGGGGTGCTCATACTCCATCGTGTCGATGACCTTTGCCGGATCGACGTCGCCGCCGAGGGTGACCAGGTAGTGCTCATCGGTGTCGAGTCGCTGCAACCGGGTCAGGTCGTAGGTCACCGTGACGCCGGCAGCCGGGGTCATCGGGCGCTGGAAGTTCCACGACGCCCAGGCGTTGCGCGCGTTCGGCATCAGGCTGGTGTCGGTGTGCAGGCGGGCGGTGTTGCGCGAGTAGGGCATCGCCGAGAGCACCTCGGCCTGGGTCCGGCTCGGCGCTGCGAGCATGGCCAGCGCCTGGGCGGGGTGGGTGGCGACCACGACGGCGTCGAAGCGCTCGGTGCGGCCGTTGCCGTCGGTGACCTCGACCCCCTCGTTGGTCTCGGCGATCGAGGTGACCTTGGTGCCGGTGCGGATCTCGTTGCCGCCGGCGCGGAGCCGCTCGGCGAGCTTCGCGACATACTCCCGCGATCCGCCGGTGACCGTGCGCCAGGTCGGCGAGCCGAAGATGCCGAGCATGCCGTGGTGCTCGAGGAACGAGAACAGGTAGCGCGCCGGGTAGTCCAGGGAGAGCTCGGGGTCGCACGACCAGACGGCCGCGACCAACGGCTCCATGAAGTGCCGGGCGAAGTAGTCGGTGAACCCACCGTCGGCCAGGAACGCGCGCAGCGTCTGGTCACCGTTCGCGCCGTCGGCCAGCAGTTGCCGGGCCCGGCGGTGGAAGCGGGGGATCTCGGTGAGCATCCGCAGGTATGCCGGTGCCGTGAGGTTGGCGCGGGTGGGGAAGAGTCCGCGCCGACCCATCGCCCCGGCCCACTCGACGCCGGTGCCGAGGTCGCTGATCGACATCGACATGTCCGACTCCTGGGTCGCCACGCCGAGCTCGGCGAACAGTCGCAGGAGCACCGGATAGGTGCGCTCGTTGTGGACGATGAAGCCGGTGTCGATGGCCAGGGGCTCACGTCCCGGCCTCTCGACGATGTGCGTGTCGGCGTGGCCGCCGAGCCGGTCGTCGGCCTCGAACAGGGTCACCGAAGCCGTCGCCGAAGCGACGTGGGCGGCGGTGAGGCCGGCCACGCCGCTTCCGACGACGGCGACCCTGCGCAGTGCGAGATCGCCGGTGATCATGTCGCCTGCGCGAAGTCGAAGAGCACGATCGGGTCGCTGGTCGGACTCGTCGAGCCGCCCGCCGGCTCCACCGTGATCCCGGCCGCGGTGGCCGAGGCGGCGTCACCGTCCAGGAGGACCTCGGCGTCCGAGCCGCCGGACATCAGGCCGGCAGGAATCATCTCGCCCTCATCCGACTGCAACCAGACCTGGTAGACCTTGCCGGCGGGGGCCGCCGGCATGTCGTGGGTGACCAGGACGGCCTGTCCCTTCGACTCGGAGCGGACCAACTCGGCCTTCGTACCACCGTCGAGCTCGACGCCGACAGTCTTCGCGTCACTTGCTGCCAGGACCCGGCCGGCAGCGGTGAGCTGCTGGCTGGAGTCGTCGTGCCAGGGCTGGGTGATGGCGACTGCGCCACCACCCATCACCGCAACTGCGGCAGCCGCGGCGACCAGCGCCGGAAACCGACGCCGCCTCGGTGCCTCCTTGCGCACCGGCACCTCGGGAGGAAGCGGGCGGACGGTGCTGATGTCGGCCATCACCCTGTCACGCAGCGAAGGGGGCGGGGGGCTGAGGGTGATGCCCGAGAGCATCGAGGAGGCATCGCGCAGGCTGGCGACCTCGTCGCGGCAGTCTGCGCAGGTGGCGAGGTGACGCTCGAACTGCTGGCGTTCGATGTCGTCGAGCGCATCGACGGCATATGCGCCCACGAGGGCGTGGATGTCACTCATCGGATGCTCCCTTCTTCCCTTGGCCCCAAGGTGTCGCGGAGACGGATCAACCCGTCTCGGATTCTGGTTTTTGCGGTGCCGACCGGCAGATCGAGCATGGTCGCCACCTCTACGTGTGTGTAGCCGCCGAAGTAGGCCAGCTCCAGGGCTTCGCGTTGTACGTCGGTCAGCGTGTGCAGTGCTGCTCGCACCCGAGTCGCCTCGAGTGCTGCGGTGGCCGCCTCGGCGGTCTCGTCGTGGTCCACCACTGCCGACTGGTTGTGCCAGGTCGAGTCGCGGCGGCTCGAGGCCTCTGCAGATCGGACCCGGTCCACGGCTCGGCGGTGGGCGATGGTCATCAGCCACGACAGCGGACTGCCACGCTCGGGGTCGAAGCGGGACGCGGTGCGCCACACCTCGAGATAGGCCTCCTGGGTGACCTCCTCCGCCTGGGCCGGATCGCGCACGACGCGCAGCACCAGCCCGTGGACTCGAGCTGCGGTTGCGTCGTAGAGCTGTCCGAAGGCGGATTCGTCGCCCCGGGATGCCCGACGGAACAGGGCCGCGAGGTCAACCGGACCCTCGGGCGACGTGTCGCCCGAGGGAACGGCTGCAATGCCTCTCACAGTGGTGATCCTTGATCTCGTCTGGTGACGATCAGGGCATCATCACGGTGTCGATGACGTAGACCGTCGCGTTGGCGGTGGGGATGTTGCCGCAGAGCACTGCAGCGTTCTCCTTGCCCACCGTGAACTCCTCGCCGGAGCCCTTGACCTCGATCTTGTCACCTGCGAGCGTCTCGTGCTCGCCGGCGACCTCGTCCGGGCCGAGCTGACCGGCAACCACGTGGTGGGTGAGGATCTTGGTGAGCAGGTCCTTGTCGGCCAGGACGCCCTCGAGGTCGGCCTTCGGGATCTTGGAGAAGGCGTCATTGGTGGGCGCGAAGACGGTGATCGCCTCGGCCGCGTTGAGGGTGTCGCCCAGGTCGGCAGCACCGACGGCGGTGACGAGGGTCTCCAGCAGCGGGTTGGCGCTGGCGGCGGTGGCGACGGGCTCGGTGGCCATGCCGTTGAACGAGCCGGCACCGTCCTTGGGGATTGCCGAGCAGCCGGGGCCGAAGGTCTCTGCGCCGGCGTTCGTGGCCATGTCGCCGGTGTCGCCCGAGTCACCGGCGGGGCTCTGGCTGGTGGTGGTGTCGTTGTTGGCGTCGGCGCTGGAGTCGTCGTCCGAGCCACAGGCTGCGAGGCCGAAGCTCAGGGCGAGGGCTGCTGCGGCGACTCCGGTGCGACGGATGGTGGTGGTGTGCTTCATGGTCCGGCCTTTCGGTGGTGGTTGCTTGTCGGTAGTGATTCGGAGCTGATGTCGGGGTGGATTGGTCATCAACGCACTGAAATGACAATTTCTTGGATGCCGCTGGATCCGGCGGGGAACGGGGTCGCCCGGACAGGGGTCTGCACCTCGCCGTCGGCGCCGATGGCGCGCACGGCGAGCATGTGACGGCCCGGCTCGGCGTCCCAGAACTGGTACCACTGGCGCCAGTAGTCCACGCCGACGTCCGGTCCCAGGCGCGTCGGCTGCCAGGGGCCGCCGTCGATGCGGATCTCGACGCGCTCGATGCCGCGGGTCTGCGCCCACGCCACGCCTCCGATGACGACGCGACCGGAGTCGATGGTGCTCAACGGTCGGGGCGTGTCGATCCGGGAGGCGATCTTGATGGGGGCGTCGGTGGCCCACTTGCGATCGGTCCAGTACGCCGTCTCCTTGGCATAGGTGGTCAGCGTCAGCTTGGTGAGCCACTTGGTGGCACCGACGAAGCCATAGATGCCGGGGGTGATCAGGCGAGCGGGGAAGCCGTGCTCGGCAGGCAGGGAGCGGCCGTTCATCCCGATCGCGACCATCGCGTCGCGACCGTCCGTCGCGACGTCCAACGGGGTGCTGATGGTGAAGCCGTCGACCGCGGTGCTGAGGATCTGGTCGGCCTTCGGGCCGACGCCGGCGCGCTCGAGCAGCGCCGTCAACGGCACCCCGAGCCAGCGTGCTGCGCCGACGTAGCGCCCGCCGACCTCGTTGGAGACACAGGTCATCGTGATGTCCCGCTCCACCAGTGGCATGGCGGCGAGCTGCTCGAAGTCGAGGGTGAACTCGTTCTCCACGTCACCGTCGATGGTCAGCGTCCAGTCATCGACGGAGACCACCGGCAGGGTGAGGTTGGTGTCGACCCGATAGAAGGTGTCGGTCGGCGTCTGCAGGCGGCTGATCCCGCGATAGGACTGCTCGATGCCCCGGGGGAGCGGCGGAGCCGGGTCGGCAGGCGGCGGCAGGGCGATGCTGCCGGGGCTGGTACGTCGGGCGATGATGCGCTCGCCGCCCCACGCCATCAGGCCGGTCATCGAGGCGACGACTCCGGAGGCGATCAGGACCATCCTGCGCGACATCGGCTGGTTCGCCAGCTCGGCCTGGCGCATGGGGTGACGCATCCGCTTGGGCGAGGGGTGGCGCACGAGCAGGAAGAGCACGGCCAGGCCCACGATCGCGGTCACGACGGCGGGGATCAGGTCCTCGAGCGTGGCGAGGGGACGGCTGAGCGCAGCGGCGCCAGCCAGGGTCACCAGGACGAGCAGGAAGACGACCCCCACGGCGAAGTGCTTGCGGCTGAGCCAGCCTGCGACGGCGGCCAGCAGCAGGGTGACCGCGATGACGGTGGCGAGCAGGATCGGCTTGTCGCGGGTGCCGAACTCACGTACGGCGTACTCCTTGAGCGGAGTGGGCGTCAGGTCGATCACCGTCGAGCCCACCGCGAGCACCGGGGAGGAGGACGGCGTCAGCAGCGCCGCGGTGAGGTGCCCTGCGGCCATGCCGCACAGCGTGGCCAGGACTCCGGCGCCTCCGAACAGGAGGGCGGGGACGATTCGATCACGCGAGATTAAATGCACCATGCCGGGAGTTCGTAGCGAACCCCCGGCACGGATGGGATGTGGTGTCAGGCAGCCTTGGCCCGGACCGGCTCGTCCTGCTGGTCCTTCTTCTCCGAAGACTTGTCGACGCCGTCAGGATCGGCGAAGACGATGATGTTGCTCTGGTAGACCCCGTTCTCCCAGTCTGTGCAGGTGACCAGCACCAACCGACCCCGTTCGCGGTCCTGGGCGAAGAGGGTCTGTGCATATTTCGCGACCTGGGCGGTGGTGTAGGTCTTCACCTTGGTGACCTTGTAGTTCAAGGTCGCCTTGCCGGTCTTGACCTGGACGCGGGAGCCCTTGTCGATCTTGCCCAGCTTGTCCATCACGCCACCGCCGGAGTGCACGGTGTGTCCGGTGAGGACGGTCTGGCCCTTGGCAGCACCAGGCTTGGCGCTGCGCTTCCACCACCCCACGAGGTCGACGTCCTCCGGCGGGTCGAGCGTGCCGTTCTGGTCGACCTCGATCGGGATGATCTTGGACCTCAGCTTGATGGACGGGACGATCAGCTGGATCGGTTGTGACGGGGTGACCCTCGCTGCCTCGAATGCGTTCTCGGACTTCGCCGAGGGCAGCACGACCCCTGCCAGGACCAGGACCAGGCAGAAGGCCAGGAGACCTGAGTGAACACCACGAAGCTGTTCACTCAGGCGCTGGCGTCGGGTCACGACTTGAGGCTCCTCCGGAATCCGACCACACCAGCGGCAGTTCCCAGGGCGAGCAGTGCAGCCAGGAGGCCGGCTCCGCTGTTGGCTGCGCCGGACTCGGAGTCGACACCTGCGGTGACCTTGGTGGGCACGTCAGGCAGGTCCTTCTTCGGCTCCTCCGGAGTGGGCTCCGGGTCAGCGATCGGGGCGGTACCGTTCGGGCCACAGGCAACCTTGCCGAGCTCGAGGTCGATGGCCAGCGGCTCGACGGCCTTGAGGGCCTCGATGTCGAGGGTGGTGACGGTGATTGCCTCGCCGTTGGCGCTCGGGACGTGCTTGTTGGCGACGATCGAGAGGATGCCGGCGTCGGTAAGGGCGTCGGTGAGCAGGTCGTCGAGGATCGGGACCAGGAGCGGCTCGCGGATCGCGGTGATCAGCTGGCCGAGCAGGCCGTCGAGCAGGAGCGGCTCGAGGACCGGGCGCAGGGCGCCGTCGAGCACGGTGTCGGTCAGCGAGTCGGTGATGCTCGGCAGGATGTGGTCGAGCAGGGCCGTCGAGCTCAGCAGCGGGGTGCCGGTGGGCGTCGGCGGGACGTTGGTGTCGAGGGTGATCACACCGAGGTCGTTGCCGGCCAGGGTCAGGTTGATGCTCGCGTTGGCGATCGAGGACTCGCCGATTGCCTGCTCACCCGTGTTGGCCACGCAACGGCTCTCGATGGCGCCGAGGGTGACGGCGAGGTCAAGGTCGGCGAGCGGCGCGAGGGCCTGCTCGAGTGCCGGCACGAGGGCAGCGGTGATCTGCTCCAGGAGCGGGGCCAGGGCGTCGTTGAGCGGACCGAGGATCGGTGCGAGGGCCTCGCCGATGACGTTGCCCTCAACCGCGATGACCTCGAGGCCGCTGTCGAGCAGCAGGTTGTCGAAGTTGATCGAGACCGGGTCGTCGCTGAAGTTGCAGGAGTTGTCCCCGACGGTGACGGGCGAACCACTGGCGTTGCTGACGGTGCCTGCGCAGGCGAAGGAGTTGCCGGTGTACTGCTTGTTGGCGGTGTCCTCGATGCGCTTGGCGACCGCACCCTGGCCGAGCGCGCCGGTGATGGCGAGGCGCTGACCGTCAAGGGCGGCGACCAGCGGCTTCGGAGCGGCGGTGACGACGTCAGTGGAGCCGTCGTTGACAGCGCGGGACGGCTCGTTGAGCACTGACTCGATCTCGATGGCCTGGCCGCCGATGTTCAGGCTGATCGCCTGGGCCTGGGCCTGGGAGACGGTCGCGGCGTGCGCGGGGGAAATGGAAAGCATCACGAGCGCGGTCGCGGCCGAGGCGGCGCCGAGTCGCACAGCAGTTCTCTTCACAGGGATTCCTTATAGCAATGGGTTCGCGGGTATGACGGCTCAACGACACACAAGAAAAAAAGTGACACGAATTCTTCAGAACTTCTCAGGTCACGGCCTATCTTCTGCCACTCTTGCGCACCATCACACGTTTGTCCGCGATTCGGGTGTGTTTGGTTGTGACGCAGTTCACCGCCATCCATGACGCGGTATCACGAGATTTCCGTTCGCAGCGCCTCCGACGTGGCGAGCACGACGCGTGTGTCCGCGTGGAAGGATGCGGCCATGAGCAATCCGGATGAGGGCAGGTCCCGTGCAGCGGTGATCGGGGACGGCATCGAATGGGTCTCGCGGTGGAGCTTCCGCTGGGTGGGCATCGCGCTCGGCGCGGCCCTCCTCGGGCTGATCGTCAAGTTCGCCTGGCGCATCATCCTGCCGGTGGCCCTGGCCCTGGTCATCACCAGCGTGCTGGCTCCTCTCGCCGGCTTCTTCGAGCGCCGGTTGCGCTTCCCCGCGGCCCTCTCCGCGGCCGCGGCGCTGCTCACTGCGATCGGTGCGATCGTCGGCACCGCCTTCGCCCTGGCCCCCTCGATCGGTGGGCAGACCAGCGACATCGCCTCCGACACGCTCAAGGGGATCGAGCGGGTCCAGAAGTGGGTCCAGGAGAGCGACATCGTCTCCAAGGCCCAGATCGACACCGCCCTGCAGGCGATTCAGGACCGGTTGGCGTCCTCCTCCGGCGACATCGCCAACGGGGTCCTGGTCGCCACCGGCGCGGTCACCTCGGCCGTGATCACCCTGATCGTCTCGCTGATCCTCACCTTCCTGTTCCTCAAGGACGGCCGGAAGTTCATCCCCTGGGCCAGCGGCATCGCCGGCGACCGGGTCGGCCGGCACCTGACCGAGGTCCTCGGCCGGGCCTGGGCCACGCTGGGCGGCTTCATCCGCACCCAAGCCCTGGTCAGCTTCATCGACGCCATCTTCATCGGCATCGGCCTGGTCCTGGTCGGCGTCCCGTTGGCCATCCCCCTGGCCGTGCTCACCTTCTTCGGTGGCTTCATCCCGATCGTGGGTGCCTTTGTGGTCGGTGCCGTCGCCGTCCTGGTGGCACTGGTCTCGGTCGGCTGGAACGGTGCCCTGATCGTGATGCTGGTGATCTTGGCCGTGCAGCAACTCGAGGGCAACGTGCTGTCCCCGTGGTTGCAGTCCAAGAGCATGAACCTGCATGCGGCGGTCGTGCTGCTCTCCGTTGCCCTGGGCTCGACCCTCTTCGGCATCATTGGTGCCTTCCTGGCCGTTCCGGTGGTCGCCGTCGCCGCCGTGGTGCTGCGCTATCTCAACGAGCAGGCATCGCTAGCGGTCGGCAGCCCCTCGTCGCCGGACCAGCGGATCGAGATCTCCGCCGCCGACGGT
>DATCYH010000690.1:0-2120 GCA_036570405.1 Nocardioides sp. | reverse complement strand
GGTCAACAAGTGCCGGGTCGACGATTTGGCACGTCAACAAGTGCCGGGTCGACGATTTGGCACGTCAACAACTGCCGACTCGGCGCCGCGCGTGGGTGAAAGTTCGGTCAGACGGCGAGGTCGGTGACAGCCCTGAGTCGGCGCGGTGCACTGGCGGCCACTCGCTCGGCGACGAACTCGGCGACCAGGTCCACAGCCGTGCTGCTCTCGGGGAGCAGGTCGGCAAGCACCGGGAAGGCGTGCACCTGCCCCTCGAACACGTGGGTGCGGACGGGTACGCCGACCGCAGTGAGCCGCTCGGTCATCAACTCGGCGTCGAAGCGAAGGACCTCGTCTGCGGCGCAAGTGATCAGTGCCGGCGGCAGCTTGGCGAGGTCGCGGTTCACCGGGGACATCCCCGGGTCGAGGATCGGCTTGCCGGTGACCATTCGCGCGATCGCGTCCAGGCGACGCGAGGGGATGTAGTGGTCGCGCCGGAAGTTGGGGTGGTTGCGCCGCTCGGTGTTGTCGAACTCCAGCCAGGGCGAGAGTCCGACGATGCCGGCCGGGGTGATCCCCTGGGCGGTGGCCTCCAGGGCAACCGCGAACGCGAGGTGGCCGCCGGCGGAGTCCCCGGCGAGGACCAGCTCCTCGGCGCTGAATCCGCGGCGGATCATCCAGTTCGTGGCGTCGACGCAGTCGGCGATGCTCTGGTCGACCAAGCCCCTCCCGTGCTGGCGGTAGGCCACCGAGAGGACCGGCATGCCGGTCCGCAACGAGAGCTGCTCGACGATCCGTCGGTGCGTGGCGAGCCCGCAGAAGAGGAAGGCGCCCCCGTGGAAGTAGACGATCGCGCCCTGGCCCGGGCGGCCACCGCGAGGCGTGACCAGCTCGCCGGTCCAGCCGTCACCGGCGACGCGCTCCAGGCGCGTCGCCTTGTTGCGAGGTGCCAGCCCTGCGCCGAGCTCGACGCAGTGCAACAGGGGCGTGAGCGGCCCGGTGGCCGGGAAGAACGCGAACGCGGGGCGGGCGATGGTCTTCGCGGCCGCCCCGATGGCCAGGGACCGGACGCTGCGTCGGGCGTGGATCTTGATCATGTGCCTCTCCTTCCACTGCCACGGAGCTTCGGACCGGCCATCAAGCGTTGGGCGAGCGTACGACGCGGGTATGGCCCACGTCACGTCTTTACCCAAAAGTCGGTCGCACAACCTTTTCCGACTTTTCCCAATGGTGGTGAGCGAAAGTCCCTCACTGGCCACATCCGTCGGCGTCGCCGCGCTGGCCGTGAGCCATCGGGGCGGGCGTCAACAACTGCCGACTCGGCGCGATCCGAGGACCAGGGCAAAGGCCGAGGACTCCAGCCGGATGTGACCCGGATCACACCAAGCCGGGTGGATCTGGGGAATGATCCCACCTAGCGTGTAGTTGAAGATTCAACGAAAGCCCAAAAAGACACAGATCCCAAGGAGCACACAGATGAGCATCTTCAGCCGCAAGAACAACGCCGCCCCCGCCGAGCCCGTCTTCGACGCCGGCACCACCGCCCTCGCTGACATCTCCGGCGAATACACCATCGACTCCAGCCACACCTACATCGGCTTCCAGGCACGCCACGCGATGGTCACCACCGTCCGCGGCGCGTTCAAGGAGTTCCAGGGCACCGCGACCATCGATGCTGCGAACCCGAGCAACTCCAAGACCGAGCTCACCATCGCCGTCGACTCCGTCGACACCGGCTCCGCCGACCGCGACGGCCACCTGGCCAGCGAGGACTTCTTCGACGTCGCGACCCACCCGTCCATCACGTTCGTCTCGACCAAGGTCGAGCGCGACGGCGACGACTGGGCCGTCACCGGCGACCTGACCATCAAGGGTGTCACCAAGCCCGTCACGGTTCCCTTCGAGTTCACCGGCTCCGCCCAGGACCCGTTCGGCAACATCCGCGTGGGCTTCGAGGGCGAGATCGCCGTCAACCGCAAGGACTGGGGCCTCTCCTGGAACGCCGCGCTCGAGACCGGTGGCGTGCTCGTCTCCGAGAAGATCAAGCTCAAGTTCGACGTCTCGGCCATCAAGAACGCCTGAGTCTCCCCGCTTCATCTGTACGCCGACCCGCAGCCTGCGGGTCGGCGTACTGCCATTTA
>DATCYH010000689.1:0-2321 GCA_036570405.1 Nocardioides sp. | reverse complement strand
GTGGTGGCGCGCAACACCAACCTGATGGGTGTGCGTACGCCGAGCCGCCTGGAGCTCTCCTACCTCGAGACCGCGGCCGACCTGACCCAGATGATCAGCCTGGGCCTGTTCCCCTCGCCGGGCGACCGCAGCGACCACGCGGACACCCCGCGGGTGGGTGACGGGTTCGTCCGGGTCAGCGCGGCCGGCATCGTCACCTATGCCTCACCGAACGCGCAGAGCGTCTATCGACGGCTCGGCCACACCGGCGACCTGACCAACCGGGTGCTGGTCGACCTCACCCGGGAGCTGATTCCGCCGCGTCGCCGTCCGGACGAGGAGACCCTCGGTGCGGTGCTCGGCGGACGCAGCCACAAGGATGCCGAGATCGGCACCGACGGGCTGGTCGTGGTGGCGCGCGCGATCCCGCTGCGTCCCGCCGGGGAGCACATCGGCGCGCTGATCCTGATGCGCGACATCACCGACCTACGACGCCGTGACCGCGAGCTGGTCACCAAGGACGCCACGATCCGCGAAATCCACCACCGGGTGAAGAACAACCTGCAGACGGTGGCGGCACTGCTGCGGCTCCAGGCCCGGCGGATGGGCAACCCGGATGCCAAGGCGGCGCTCGAGGAGGCCGTACGACGCGTCGGCTCGATCGCGATCGTCCACGAGACGCTGAGCCGGGCCGTCGAGGAGTACGTCGACTTCGACGAGGTCGCGGACCGGCTGGGCCGGATGGTCACCGACGTCAGTGCAGTGGGCGAGAGCGTCCAGGTACGCCGCTCGGGATCCTTCGGCGTGCTGACCTCGGAGTCCGCGACGGCACTGGCGATGGTGCTCACCGAGCTGCTGCAGAACTCCGTGGAGCACGGGTACCAGGCGGGGGACCAGGGCCAGATCACGGTCGAGGCGCGTCGACTGGTCGGCCGGCTGCACGTGACCATCGAGGACGACGGACATGGCCTGCCGGAAGGGTTCGACCTCGATTCGACGGTCAACCTCGGGCTGTCGATCGTGCGCACGCTGGTGGAGTCAGAGCTCGACGGACAGCTCGAGCTCGGAGCGGCCCACGCGCCGCTGACCAGCGGAACGCGCGCGCAGATCGACATCCCGATCGATTGAACCGACTGGGAAGGCTGGTCGGACCCGCGCGAGTCGTGTGCGGGCCCTGTGCTGGGCTTGTGCCGCTCTTGGGAGGTCAGGCGGTGCGGACGCGGGCCCGGGCGTTGCGACGCTTGAGCGCGCGACGCTCGTCCTCGCCGAGTCCGCCCCAGACACCGTGGTCCTGTCCCGCCTCAAGGGCCCAGGCAAGGCACTGCTCGCGCACCTCGCAGCGTCGGCACACCTGCTTGGCCTCTTCGATCTGAAGGATCGCGGGACCGGTGTTGCCGATCGGGAAGAACAACTCCGGGTCTTCGTCGAGACACGCGGAGCGATGGCGCCAATCCATGGCGGGGGACTCCCTCTTTCGTAAGTCGTCGGCGGCCTGCGGGTCGCCACGTTGAGTTCAAGTGCGCGCAGGCAGATGACTCACCTGTTTCGGGCGCACGGAACAGATTCGCAAGAGAATGGGCCCAAGACAACCCCTTACAGGGGTCGCTTTGGTCACAAGTAGAGTTTTCCATGTGATCGACTCGCCCCAAGACCGCTCGCCGGCTCCCCTGACCGTGGCCGCGAGCCTGGCTGCAGTGCAGGCCCTGGTCCTGCTCGGCTACGGGATTCTCGAGCTCACGAACACCTCGAGCGAGCGGCTCGCGATGGGCCTGACGTCGGCGCTGTTCTTCGTGCTCTACGGACTGGCCCTGGGGTGGGGGGCCTGGTTGCTCTCCCGCGGCTCGTCAGGCGCACGCAGCCCGATCGTGCTGACCCAGCTGATCCTGCTCGGCGTCGCCTGGAGCTTCCGTGGTGGGGAGACCACCATGGTCGCGATCGTGGTGGCAGCCGTCGCGGTCGTGGTGCTCGCCGGGATCTTCCATCCCGCCAGCATCGAGCGCCTCGACGAGCACGCCGCGATGGACGACTGACCAGCCATTCCGGCCGGCCATTATGGGCGGTCAGCTCTCGGCCAGCGCCTCGCGCAGGTGGTCGAGCGTCTTGTTCAGCAGTCTCGAGACGTGCATCTGGCTGACGCCGACCTCGGCCGCGATCTGTGACTGGGTCATGTTCTTGAAGAAGCGCAGCATCAGGATGTTCTTCTCCCGCGCCGGCAGCTGCTCGAGCAACGGCTTGAGCGACTCGCGCAGCTCGACGTGCTCCAGGCCGGCATCGTCGACGCCCATCGTGTCCAGCATTGTCAGCGCGCCACCGTCCTCGCTGCTGTCCCCGGCATCGAGGGA
>DATCYH010000688.1:0-4471 GCA_036570405.1 Nocardioides sp. | reverse complement strand
TGGTCGGGCTGCCTTCTTCGGCTTTGCCTCCACTGCCCCGCGCTCTGCGCTGGGCTTCTCGGGCTCGGCGTTGCCCTCCGCTGGGGCCGTGACGGGCGCGGGCGCAGCTGTCTGCCGGCGAGGCGGCGGACCAGAGATCCGATCCCGAACCAGGCCAAGGGCCGGTGCCAACTGGGGACGCTCGCTCATGCTGTCGCCGCCTCTTGTACCGCAGGCGCCGCCGCCTCGGCTTCCTCGGCTGCGCCGATACGCCGAATGAGCTCGTCGGCGAGGAGCACGTAGTCCTCAGCCAGGGCGGGGGCCGAGCCAGCGATTCGCTCGGGACGTCGGCCCTACTTCAGTGCCTTCCAGTAGGGCTCGGCGTTGTGAACAACCTCGGCCAGCTCGTGGATCAGGCGGCCCTTCTCGCGCGCGTCGTCCGCAGCCGCCTCGGCGTGCCGGATAACCGAATCGCACAGCAAGTCGGCGTCACCAAGCACGTTGCGGACGTCCTCCTTCGCGAATCGTCGGCGCGCCGTCGCCGTGGCACCCATGCCGAACAGGACAGCGCCCAGCACGTCGATCTCGGGATTGATCTCTCGAATCTTGACGACCTGCTCGGCAAGGACGCGGAGGCCCTCGATGCTGGAGCGATCCGACTTGGTCGGAATCACGATCCAGCGCGCCGCGGCAAGCGCGAGCTGGACCAGCGCCGACCGTCGCGAGGGCGGGGTATCAATGATGATCAGGTCGTACTCCTGCGCTATGCCGGCCAGGGCCTCGCGCAGCAAGATGCGACCGTCCTCGCCCCGGCGTTGGCGGCCGAGGACGAGGTCCTCGAGGTCGTCGAGCTTGCTGCCACCGGGGATCACGTCCAGGTTGGGCCTGACTCCTGCCAGGACCGGCGTAAGGGTGCCGCCGGTGACGAGCGTGTTGACCAGGTGAGCGCCATTGTCAGCTCCCTCGGCTTCGGAGAAGCCGAGGTCATGGCCCAGGTTCGCCTGTGAGTCGAGGTCGATCAGGAGGGTCCGCCAGCCGGCTTGTGCGGCGAGGCCGGCGACGTTGGCTGCGCAGCTCGTCTTTCCGGTTCCGCCCTTGCCGGTGGCGAAGGTGATCACGCGCGACATGTTGCTCATGGGCCAGATTCTCCTATGCGACGCGTTAGCGCCTGCGCTACGACACGCCGTATGCGTCGACTTATCTCACGCGTTACGCCGCCCGTTACCTTTCCCGCTTACGTGTCTCCGCTAGTTCTGCCGGTACATCTACACGTAACGCCTACCGCTACGGGTCATCGTTACTAGGTAACCTAGCGGGTGCTCTAGCGTCACCCATAACGGCTCCCGTTATGTTTTCCGCTACGCGTTCCGCTAACGCTGGTATATGCGGCATCTAGCGGGCTGGCTATGTGACGCCATAGCGGACCCACCGATTGGGGGCGGTCTCGCAACGGATGCCCACCAGGACAGTCCGACCGAGGTCATAAGACCACGAAGAGCGGCTCTGGAGGCGGTTCTGAGCGCATGGGGGGAGCCTGTCGGGGCCCGAGGTCGTTTGCTCAGAATCGGCGCCCTCAGAACGGCGGTCCGTGATGGGCCGTCGGACAGGCAAGGTTCCGTGGACTCGACACCCTTCGACTGGTCATCTTCACCCAGTTGCCAGGTGGTCCGTGCCCTGGAAGAGGGCGCCCTGACGTTCGAGGAAGGCGGCGTCGCGGACATTCTCACCGTCGGGGAGGAGTGCCTGGCGTTCCTCCGCCGCCCATCTCGCCGGTCGTACTGAGGAGCCAGGTTGTTGTGTCTGGAGGCCGTAGCGTCGTCGGTGCTGGTCCCAGGCCGCGATCGATGCTCCTCGTTCCGCGGGGGAGAGGCTCTGAAAACGCGCCTTCCGGTCGAGGCTACGAGCGACAAACTCATCTGCCGGGATGCTGCGAAGCCACGCGCAGTACTGGTCGAGCTCGTCAAGGCCGGCGCGGGCGCGGCGCTCGGCGATCCTGGCCTTCAGCGCTGACTGCTGAGTGAGCGACATCTGCTCGAACTCAAGTCGCTTGCTGGAACTGCGCTCGGCTCGGGCTGCGGGGGAGAGGTTGTCCCACCACGCCTTCTGCTTCGAAAGCTCTGACTTGATGGCCCTCGCTCTCCCGGCAGTCCAGCTCGAGGTCGCGCCGACGCGGTAGGCCGCGCGCTCCTCTTCCACGATCGCGAGCTGGCGTGCGTACGCCGCAGCAGCACGTCGGTCCACGTTCATCGAGCGAGGGCGGGTGGCTGCGCTCCATCGTCCGTCTTCGTCCACAGTGGCCAGGCCGGCGTGACTCAACGCTGCCAGTGCTGTCTTCGCCGTTGACCGCTGGCTCTTTGAAGGCACGTCTTCCGGTTTCTCCACCAGGCCGGACTTCACCACAAGTTCAGTGAGGTCGGTTGGTCCTGGGGAGGCCTGGAGGGTGCGCCACAGGCTGTGGCTTGTTCGGGGGAGGGTTGACCAGAGGCCGCGGGCGGGCGGGGGTGTGTGAAAGACAGGTGGGGGGATTTCCCGTCCCCCCACCTGGCTGGGGGTGTTGATTTCGAACTCGTAGCTGGTCGAGTCCCTCTCGATGGGGGATAGGCAGTCGGTGTGGAGGGTGCCGAGTCGCCCGTCGAAAAGGCGCAGGGCAGCCCGGATGGTCTTGCGGTCGGTGAGCCCGGTGTCGAGGACGAGATCGCGTTCTGGGCAGGGCACGCGGAGCTTGCCGGCGCGCAGGACGCGGTCAAGGAGGTGATGACCGACCAGGAGGAGGGCCGGTCGCTGGCGGGCGGACACGGTCCACGCCAGCGCGGCGAGTTGGGTGCGGCCGGCTGCTACTGCCGCGGCGACCTCGGCTGGCGGTCCCTCGTTCGTGAGTCCGCGTGGGCCTGTGTCGGTGGTGTTGCGGAACGCATCGGCGGCCTCGACGGTCTTGTTCCACCAGTTGTTCAGCCACCAGGCCTCGCCCTGGTGCTTGGCCTTGGTCATGACGGTCGGATGGGACTCCCGAATGATTCGCCACGCGATCTGCGGGTCGCCGACTGCCCAGACAAGTTCACGGGTGCACGAGATCTCCAGCAGCGACCGGTCCACCTGGTCGGCATTGCGGGACCTGGTCGCGCCAGTGGTCCAGGTTCCGGCTGGGATGTGGCCATGAAGGAGGTACCGGCGCCAATCTGGCCGCAGCTCGCGCCTCCATCGGTGGAACAGGAGCGGCACGACGACTGCAGTGTTGTCGTTGGTGCTGATCGACGAGCTGGCGCCGACGGCGGTCGTAGCCCTGGGTCGGCGGCGCAGCGGCGTGGGCTCGGGGCGCTCGGGCAGGATCCGCTGTAGATCGCGCAGCGCGTGGCGCAGGTTGCCCTTGGGCCGGGTAACCGCCCCGTGGCGGTGGGGAGATGTGAGAGGCCGTACCGCTTCGCGGAGATCGAGCTCGTGTGCCGGCACCTTGACATCGGCCGCGAGGCCTATCAGGAAGTCGGTGACTTCGGCGGCCAGACCGGTGCGCTGCGCTGCCGGGGAGTACCGGTAGTCGGTGTGGGCGAAGAAGATGTGCCAGCGGCCCTTCGCACCACCAGAGGGGCGCTCGAGCACCCAGGCGCCGCGGCGGCGCAGCCAGTCGGCGATCTCGGCCGCGAGGAAGTTCCCGAACTCACTGGGCACGTCGACGTCGACGACGCCGACACCGTCGCGGAGATGACCCACCAGGGCTGCGACACGTCCCTTGCCGATTAGTTCGAGTCCAGCGTCGAGCGAGGGGACGTCGACGCGCGGCACCGCGGTGTTGCCGGCATCAATCACCAGCCACGCCGCTGCAGCAGGGTTGAACAGATGCTCGTCGAGCGCCAGGAGGGCAGTGTCGACACGCCGACCTGCAGAAGGGTGTGCGGCATCGCCCTGCGACGCCGGTACAGTTACCGGCAACAAATCTTCATACCTCCTCTCAGAGGCATCACCCGGGTTTCCAGTTGGCGCTGGCCCCGGTCTTCACCAAGACGATCAGGTCCTGTTGGCGCAGGACCTTTCGTCATTTCTAAGGCGAGTCACGCCCGCTCTGGCCACGGCCAGCGGCATGCACCTCCCTCCAGGCGCGAGGAGCGAAGCTCGTCATTGACGAGTGCAGCCGAGTTGCAGCTGCTCGGGGTGGGGCGAGATGCGGAAGCTCGTGCAGCCGAGGACAGGTCGCAGCGGTACGCGGGGTGCGCTCGCGACCACGTCGCGGGGCAGCCGTCACACGCGCAAGATCCGACTGAATGTCGGCGTGCGCTGTTACTGTGGGGAGCACGAAGCACCCTCCTGTCGAGGTCTTGGCACCCATCCCGTCATCTCCGGCAAAGAGTTGAGTTGGGTCTCTGCTTCATCGAAGGGCGACCGTTCGAGCGGTCGCCCTTCAGGCTTTTCGGGCACTGCCCGAAGTCTCAGACGGCTAGGTCGAGCCTCCCTTGCCCCTCGGCGATGTAGTCGAGCATCTCGACCATGTCGTAGACCTCCA
>DATCYH010000687.1:0-4256 GCA_036570405.1 Nocardioides sp. | reverse complement strand
GTCGGCTTCCGCTGCTTCGGCCGGCGACCACTCGTGGGCGCACTCGGGGCAGACCATCAGGGTGCCCATCCGATAGGTGAACCCGGAGGAGCACGTCGGGCAGGGAGGGAGGTCGTCGCCGGGGCGATCCTCAGTCACGGTGGGACTTGCCCGGCAGGTCGAGCATCCGCTGCAGAGCGACGTCGGCCTCGCGCTTGGTCACCTCGTCGACCTCGATGACGTTGACCTCAGTGCCGGCGACCAACGACTCGAGCGCCCAGACCAGGTGCGGAAGGTCGATCCGGTTCATCGTCGAGCAGAAGCAGACCGTCTTCTCGAGGAACGCGATGTTCTTGTCGGGGTGCGCGTCTGCAAGCCGCTTCACCAGGTTCAGCTCGGTACCGATCGCCCAGCTGGAACCGGACGGAGCCGCCTCGATGGTCTTGATGATGAACTCGGTGGAGCCGACCAGGTCAGCCTTCGTGACGACCTCATAGGTGCACTCCGGGTGGACCAGGATGTTGATCTCGGGGTCCTTGGCGCGCAACTCGTCGATCACCTCGGGGGTGAATCGACCGTGCACCGAGCAGTGCCCCTTCCACAGGATCATCTTCGCGTCCCGCAGCTGCTCGACGGTGAGTCCACCGTTGGGCTTGAACGGGTTCCACACGACACAGTCCTCGAGGCTCAGCCCCATCTTGAGCACGGCGGTGTTGCGCCCCAGGTGCTGGTCGGGGAAGAAGAAGATCTTGGCGCCCCCGTCGATGTCCTGCTTCTGTTCGAACGCCCACTCCAGGGCGGCGTCGGCATTCGACGAGGTGCACACGGCACCACCGTTGCGGCCGCAGAACGCCTTTATGTCGGCGCTGGAGTTCATGTAGGTGATCGGGACGACCTGGTCCTGCACGCCGGCATCGGCCAGCGCGTCCCACGCGTCCTCGACCTGGCCGAGACGTGCCATGTCGGCCATCGAGCAGCCGGCGGCGAGGTCGGGGAGGATCACCTTCTGCGACGGGGCGGTCAGGATGTCGGCGGACTCCGCCATGAAGTGCACACCGCAGAAGACGATGTACTCGGCCTCCGGGCGAGCCGCCGCGTCGCGGGCGAGTTTGAACGAGTCGCCGGTGACGTCGGCGAACTGGATCACCTCGTCGCGCTGGTAGTGGTGCCCCAGGACGAAGACCCGCTCACCCAAGGCCTCCTTGGCCGCGCGGGCACGGGCGACCAGGTCCGGGTCCGAGGACGGAGGCAGGTCTCCGGGACATTCGACGCCACGTTCGGCGGAGAGGTCCTTGCCCTTGCCCAGCGGAAGGAGTGGCAGCTCGACGGTGCTCATGGCCCCATCCTATTGCCTCGCTCCACGGATCAGAGCAGTGAGCCGTGGTGCAGATAGGGAGACGGCGGCTTCATCCCACGCAGGCACAGGTAACCGTCCTGGTGCAGCGCCAGGTGGGCAGCCATCCCGACATCGATCGCCCACTCGTTCGCAGCGGTGATGTGGCGGACCGAGACCTGGGCGTCGGGTGGCGCGGAGGCGAGCGCCTCCCACAACAGGTCCGAGGCGGTACGCCGGGTGGTTGCGGCCAGGAGGGCCGGCGCGCCGTTGGCGTCGACGTAGGCGTAAGCCGACCCGGAGGCCTGGTCGATCACGATCAGGCGGTACTGGTCCAGCAGCAGGTCGTGGTCGGTGAGGTGCGCGGCCCCGCGGGTCTGCCGGTCGATCGAGTCCATCAGTTCGATGTCCCCGGCGCTGCCCTCGCGGACCCGTTGGACGACAGGGAGCTGGGACCGGTCGACGGTTCCGGTCAGGAACATCTGGGGGTGCAGCGAGAAGCCGGCGAGGCGATAGCGGCGTACGGCTCTGGGGTCGGCTGACGCGGCGAACATCCCACGCAGGCACCCCCGTCCGTGGTGCATGGCGGCCGCCAGGAGCTGCGCACCGATGCCCTGCCCCTGGCGACCGGGCTGGACCGCGAAGGAGGCCAGGATCCACATCAGCTCCCGGGTCCGCGAGATCGCGCACCCGACCAGTTCGCCGTCCTGCTCGGCCACCCAGCAGCCGTCGGGATCGGTCGCGATGGTGTGCCTGGCGCGCGCGATCCAGTGGCTCTGCCGGTCCGGTGGACGGATCTGGGGCTCGGGCCAGTCGCTGTGCCTGGTGACGCGGTCGACCTCGAGGTAGCTCTGTGCGGTGAGCGCGCCCATCGCCACCACGTCGCAGTCGCGTGCCCGGCGGATGATCAGCTCGCCCATGGGCGACATCATGCCAACGCAGGGTCTGCGGGCCGACTCGGCATGATGGGGTCATGCGCGTCCTCATCGCCCCCGACAAGTTCGCCGGCACCCTCACCGCGGTCCAGGCGTCGGAGGCGATCGCCCAGGGTTGGCGGCGGCGGGCTCCCGACGACGAGCTCGACCTCTGCCCGATGGCCGACGGCGGGCCCGGTTTCGTCGACGTGATCCACTCCGCACTCGGCGGGGAGCTCCAGGCGATGACCGTTGCGGGACCGGGGAACACCGACGTCCCCGCGGCCATCGCGCGTAGCGGGCAGAGCGCCTACATCGAGAGCGCCCAAGGCTGCGGGCTGCACCTGCTGGGAGACACCGACCCCGAACGGGCCACGACGTACGGCGTCGGCGCGATGATCGGTGCGGCGATCGAGGCCGGGGCGCGACGGATCGTCGTCGGCCTGGGAGGAAGCGGCACCAACGACGGTGGCGCCGGGCTGCTGGCGGCCCTCGGTGCGACGTCCGACGTCGAGCTTGCCGGCGGTGCGGCCGGCCTGGCTGGAATCACCCACCTGGACCTGGCACCCGCTCGCCGGATGCTGGAGGGGATCGAGCTGGTGGTGGCCAGTGACGTGGACAACCCCTTGACCGGGCTGTTCGGCGCCACCAAGACCTTCGGGCCGCAAAAGGGCATCGCCGAGGAGCGGCTGCCGGCCGTCGACGGTCTTCTCGAGGACTTCGCCGCAGTGGCGGGTCGGCGTACTGCCCTGGACAAGGGCGCCGGGGCTGCCGGCGGCCTGGGGTTCGCGCTGCTGCTGCTCGGGGCGACCCGGGTGCCCGGCATCGACGTCGTCGCCGGGGTGGTGGGCCTGCGCGAGCGAGCCGAACGCGCCGACCTGGTGGTCACCGGCGAAGGAGCGTTCGACTTCTCCAGCCGGTCCGGCAAGGTGCCCTACGGCGTTGCTGCGATCGCAGCAGAGTCGCTTCGGCCCTGCGTGGCCCTGGCTGGTCAGGTGCTGGTCGGCTCCCGCGAGATGCGCACAATGGGTGTGGAGGCGGCCTACTCCGTCGTCGACCAGGTGGGTCGGGGGCGAGCCTTCGCCGAGCCGGCAGCCGGGCTGGCGGAGCTGGCCGAGCGGGTGGCCCGGAATTGGTCGGCCTGACCCCGATCAGCGCACTCGGGGGGTTCGGGAATAACCGTAGGTGTGCGATCATTGGTTGAAGTACCACGCCAATACTTTTTGGGAGCAGAGATGACTGAGCAGCTCGACACCGCCACGGAGAACCGCACCGACCAGATCAACCTGAGCTCGGTGGCTGCGGCCAAGGTCAACAGCCTCCTCGAGCAGGAGGGTCGCAGCGACCTCGCCCTGCGGATCTCGGTCCAGCCCGGTGGCTGCTCCGGTCTGCGCTACCAGCCCTTCTTCGACGAGCGCACCCTGGACGGTGACGTCGTCACGGACTTCGACGGCGTCAGCGTCGTGGTCGACCGGATGAGCGTTCCCTACCTCAACGGTGCCGTGATCGACTTCGTCGACACCATCGAGAAGCAGGGTTTCACTATCGACAACCCGAACGCGACCGGCTCCTGCGCGTGCGGCGACTCCTTCCACTGAGTCACCGCCGCTGAGCCTCCAGCGGCGCTGGATCCCCAGTTCACAGACGAAGCCCCCACCGAGAAGGTGGGGGCTTCGTCGTCTTTGCCGACACGCTCAGGGAGAGGAGCTCGAGGGGAGGGATGAGGCCCGCAGAGCGGACCGCGCCGGCAAGCTGGGGTCACGCCCGAACGCGAGGTCGGGCGTGGAGTCAGTCCAGGTGCAGGTGCAGGGCGCCGGCGAAGCTCGCCGTCGCCGAGGGCACGTCCCATCGGGTCGCCGGGTGCTCCGCACGGGGGGAACTGGCAGACGGGCGCCGGGTCTGCGGGATGTGCAGGTGCTTGCCCACGGCGTGGCAGTCGATCGCCATCTCCCGAGGCGTTGCAGGGTCGTCGTAGGGGAGTCGGACGCTCGCGATCTGGCTCATGAAATCGACGCTATTCGTTACCTTGG
>DATCYH010000686.1:0-1617 GCA_036570405.1 Nocardioides sp. | reverse complement strand
AGTACGACGTCGCGCGGGCCCTGCTGGCTGATCTTGTTCTCGCCGGTGGCACCGGCAACCTCACGAGCGGTGAACTCCTCGATGGTCAGGCCCTCGGAGTCCTCCGCGAAGGCGACCGCGATCTGGCCGATGTCGATCCGGGCGGGGCCCAGGTCGAGCGTGCTCAGCGCCTTGAGGATCGGCATGGTGTCCTCGATGCCGAGCTCACGACCCTCGATCTGGCGCACCGCGCGGTGGGTCTTGAGAATGCTGATGACGGACTTGTTCACCAACGAGCGGCTGTGCACCAAGATGGTCACGTCACGCTCACGGTAGAGCTGGCCGATGATCGGGATCATCGCTTCGGCCAGGGCCTCGCGGCTCTTCCAGGTGGCGAAGTGGTCAGACGTCACTGTCGTTTCCTCGGTCTTTCGTGGGTTTTCGGTTCAGATCTGCCCGAGTGCGAGCAGCGGCACGTCCGCCACCGCTTCGCGTCCGGGCAGGAAGGTCAGTTCGAGCAGCACGGCGACGGAGTGGATGACACCACCGCAACGCTCGATGAGGGTGCGGGTCGCGGCGACAGTGCCGCCGGTGGCCAGCACGTCGTCGACCACCAGCACGCGCTCGCCGGGGGCGACGCCGTCCTTGTGGATCTCGATGGTCGCGTCGCCGTATTCCAACGCGTAGGACTCTGCGAAGGTTTCGCGGGGAAGCTTGCCGGCCTTGCGGACCGGCACGAATCCGGCACCGAGGGCCAGAGCGACGGGGGCCGCGAACATGAAGCCTCGGGCCTCCATACCGACGACCTTGTCGATGACGACGTTGCCGTCGGCGTCGCGACCTGCGGCGGCCAGTGCCTCGACCACCGCAGTGAAGCCGTCATGGTCGGCGAGGAGCGGAGTGATGTCCTTGAAAACGACTCCCGGCTTCGGATAGTCGGCTACGTCGACAACGAGGCGCTTCAGCGCGTCCTCGGCGGCAGCGGACAATCCTCAGCCCTCCCCGGGGGCATTGCGGCCGTCACCGGGCTGGTCACCGGGCTGGTCGCCGGGCTGGTCGAGGTGGCGGTCAGTGGCGGAGTCCGAGCCGGGCTCGCCCTCCTCGCGGGGCTTGCCGACGATGGCCTGGCGGGCGATGGTCACCACAACCTCGGGGGCGATGCGCAGGCCGATGCGGTCACCGTCGAAGGAGTCGATCACGCCGAAGAAGCCGCTGTTGGTGATCACCTCGTCACCGACGACCAGCGCCTGCTGGACCTCACGGAGCTCTTTCTGGCGTCGCGAGGCCGGTCGGATCACGAAGAGCCAGAAGATCAGGAAGATTCCGACGATGGGCAGCAAGGACAGCAGGTCCTTCAAGAGAAACCTCTCAGACATGGCGGAGTGACTCGGTGCAGCGGCACCGGGACGATCCGGGCCGCAGGCAGTCTAGCCGGGATTCACTCCTCGAAGAGAGTCGCATCCGTCACGCCCGACACCGGAGGCACCAGACCGAGGTGCGTCCAGGCCGCGGGGGTGGCGTCGGGCCGAAGCTGGCCCAGGCCGCCCTGGCCGTGCTCAGCCCGGACGACCTGCGAATGGCGATCAGCGGCGAGGACGTCAAGACGCTGACCAAGGTGCCGGGCATCGGGCAGAAGGG